>CAZCKG010000031.1:0-14419 GCA_964498825.1 uncultured Methanosarcinales archaeon | reverse complement strand
TGCCTTCATTTGTAAAAAACAGGTTTCGGAACTAAGGAGATTCGGAACTACTGCATTTTTTCAGCATCAAAAGTGAGATCATTGCTTGCGAGTATAAACCTTCCCTGACACTCTTTTCCATTCAATGTAATTTCTTCATGAATCAGTATTTAAATAACAATTTTTGTACCTTTTTTTCTCTATTAATAAGATTTAAGGCACTTTTTACCCCAAAAACGAAATTTAAATATTAACAATGGATAGGATGTTTTACCAATTCATATCTGTGAATCTACAAAGTGCCAAGATGGCAGAAAGGCTATGCGATGGGCAGCAGATCCATTTAATTTCGGTTCGAATCCGGATCTTGGCTTGAGGATTCCCATGTATAGGAAGAAAAGAAAATATTTTGAGTTATTAGTTCTTAAAATATCTGAAGATCCTCAGAAAAGCACAAAAATACTGTAAAAATATTAATTAAGGTAGAAATATGAAAAAATATGGGAAAAATACTGGAAATGATACTATATAAAGTCAAAGAGGGAAAAAATGAATTCAACAAGGTTAAAGTATGAAAGGAGAGATCGTTAACGGAATAAAGAATTCTGTCTTCGATCTGGATGAACATGTCGTTGAAAAGGCCAGTGAGGCTCTTGACGATGGATTTACAGTTGAAATAATCTGGGAGGCTCTTGAGCTAATTGAACTGTATATCATTTTGCGTATAATGGGGCATTTGCTTCTTGAAGCGGAATATACACTTCTTAACGTTAGAACTAACCCTCTCCATCTGATTGAGCAGAAATTTGTTCAAGCTGTAAAAATAATAGGTGGTCTCCTTGAAAAAGGAAAATTTCAACTATGGCAGATATTTAATATGTATCACATTTCAAAAGGAACAGTGATAAAAGTGCGCAGACAGTTAACAATAGAATCTAAAAAAGATACAGGGTTATATGGGAACTTTATCAGGGAGTCTGATCGCACATCAACTAACCCTCTGGTTCCACATGTAACCGAGACTTTAACTTCATCATACTGTTGTTGATTGAGAATACTGAAAACTCCCTAACCTCCTTTTCTTTTTTTACAAGAAACTTACTGCAACAAAATAATTTCTACAGGAAAAATCTCTTTTTAAGATGGAATATTCTCTACAATTATGGCCTCTGCAGTTGTATATTCTTCTTTCGTTTATGACGTCAAACACGAGAAATATTCGAATTACTTTTGCCTTAAAAATAGGTTTAAATATTAATAATGTGTATGAGTAGTATACATTCACAATTGTGAATTGTTATGTCAGAGTAGCGGAAAGGCTACGCAATGGACTGCAGATCCATTTAATCTCGGTTCGTTTCCGGGCTCTGGCTTAAAAGTTTCCTTGCGGGTATTATAAGAAAGGTTTTGAAATTTACAGCCCTGTTCGCCATTAAATTCCATAAAAGGCATATTTTGCCTTGAAAAAAAGGTTTAAATATTAAAAATGAGTATGACGTGTTGCCAGTTCACAATTGTGAATTGATGTGCCAGGGTGGCGGAAAGGCTACGCAATGGACTGCAGATCCATTTCATCCCGGTTCGATTCCGGGCTCTGGCTTAAAAGTTTTCTCATGAAGGTTAGCAGAAAACTTTTAGCAAGAAAATTCCAGGGCTCTTTTTGCTCAGAAGGAGGCTCAAGAAGAATAAACAAATAAGAAATAAACAGCAAATAAAACCTTCACAATTGTGAAGCATAATGGCGCCAGTCAACAAATGACTCAACTAAAAAGGTATGAAACACTCCCATTCGTAGATGAACAGACAAAACACGACTCATAAAACCCACAACCAAATTTGTGCAACTCACTTTCCGCAGAAGTTCACAAAATAATACCCGTCCTCTCAATATGGGTATGGCCCTAAATCAATGTTGGTTAAACAAGATCTTAGGTAAATCACTCCTCAATTGTGTATATCTGCGGAATAGTGTGTATAAAACAGCAAACCAGAAAAGATGCTGTGATGGCGGAAAGGCTACGCGGTGGACTGCAAATCCATTACATCCCGGTTCGATTCCGGGTCTCAGCTTAGGGGTAATATATGGATATAAGAACACAAAAAACATTTGAGGCACTTTTTGCCCTTGAAGATATTAGGGAGACTCTTAGACAAACACTTCCAAATATCACAAATCCAGAAGAAGAACACGCCATTAAAGAGGGCGTAAGCAAAGTTAGAAAAATTCTAGATGATATCGAGAACGACACCGGAGTCCCGGAAATAAGAAAAATAGCTGATAATATTGATATTCGGTCTAGGGAAGAAACATACATCAATATACAGCCGATCCAGGCAGCTGGTAGGCTTACACCAGAAGCAAGAAAAGCTCTAATAGCATACGGCGACGGCTACTCCACCTGTGATGCCTGCCGAAAACCTTTCAGGCTGGACAAAATAAGCAGTCCTCCTATCGCTCCATTTCATGAGCAACTCGCAAGCTTCGTTAATATGGATGTTGCTCGAGTAGTGCCAGGTGCTAGAAGAGGATTCCAGGCAGTGGCATCCACTCTGGTCAATAAAGGAGATTCGGTAATAGTTTCATCCCTTGCTCATTATACAGAATTCCTTGCAGTAGAAGAAGCAGGAGGAATAGTTAGAGAAGTGCCCTTAAACGAGCACAACCTGGTAACTGCAGACGCAACCGCTGAGAGGATTGAAGCAGTTAAGCAGGAAACAGGCAAACTGCCTGTACTGGTAATGATCGACCATTTTGATTACCAGTATGCCAATGAGCACGATGTAAAAAGCATTGCAAAAGTTGCACATCAATATGATATTCCTCTCCTGTATAACGGAGCATATACTGTTGGAGTAAGACCAGTTGATGGAAAAGATATCGGTGCAGACTTTGTTGTTGGTTCAGGCCACAAAAGCATGGCATCACCTGCACCGTCGGGAGTACTGGCAACAACCGAGGAATGGGCTCCAAAGGTCTTCCGTACAACTCAGATGACAGGCGATCTCACAAAACGAAAGTTTGGTGTAAAAGAAGTCGAGATGCTAGGCTGCACACTGATGGGCTCAACATTGCTGGGTATGATGGCTTCATTCCCTACAGTTAAGGAGAGAGTAAAGAACTGGGAAGACGAGTTGAAAAAATCGAATTATCTGATAGATGGTTTGCTTGCTATAGAAGGCAGTAAAGTAGTCTCAGAGTATCCGCGTAAACATACGCTTTCCAAAGTTGACACAAGCAAGAGCTTCGATCTTGTAGCGCAGGAGCATAAACGTAGAGGTTTCTTCCTTTCAGACGAACTTTCAAGCAAAGGCATTGTCGGAGAATTTGCAGGAGCTACACGCGTATGGAAACTCAATACATATGGGCTTTCATGGGAGAAAGTTCGCTATGTAGTAGATACATTCCAGGAAATTGCTGACAAATACAAACTTCAGGTAAACAAGGAGAAGAATTCCAATGGCAACAAATAACTATAAACTGGGAACACTTGCCCTTCATGCTGGACAGGTTCCGGATCCCACAACAGGAGCACGTGTTGTGCCGATATACCAGACAACATCATATGTATTCAAGGATACCGATCATGCAGCCAATCTTTTTGGTCTCAAAGAGCTTGGAAATATCTACACCCGTATAATGAATCCTACTACCGATGTCTTTGAACAGCGCATAGCTGCTATTGAGGGTGGAACCGGCGCTCTTGGAGTTGCTTCCGGCTCGGCAGCAATAACATATGCCCTGTTAGCGATTACTCGCATAGGGGACGAAATAGTATCCGGAAACAATCTATACGGAGGAACCTATGAACTTTTCAATTACACTTTCCCGAAACTGGGAAGGAAAGTAACATTTGTAGACTCAAGTGATATAGAAGCATACAGAAAAGCAGTTAATGAAAATACCAGGGCTATTTATATTGAGTCTGTTGGTAATCCTAAACTTGATATTCCGGATTTTGAGGCAATTGCAGATATTGCACATGAAGCCGGAATTCCGCTTGTTGTAGACAACACAAGTGCTGTAGGGCTTGTCCGGCCCATTGATCATGGAGCCGATATTGTTGTACATTCGGCAACCAAATTCATTGGCGGGCATGGAAACTCAATTGGAGGTTCAATTGTCGATTCCGGAAAGTTCTCATGGAACAACGGGAAATTTCCGGAATTAACAGATCCTGATCCAAGTTACCATGGTTTAAAATACTGGGATACCTTTTCAGATTTTCCCGGGCTTGGGAATGTGGCATTCGTCTTTAAAGTAAGGCTGCAGCTTCTTCGGGATACAGGTGCTGCTATTTCACCTTTTAATTCCTTCCTGCTGCTTCAGGGACTTGAAACCCTGCATCTGAGGATACAGAGACATTCAGAAAACGCCCTCAAGGTAGCACAATACCTTTCAAAGCATCCTAAAGTTTCATGGGTTAATTATCCCGGTTTACCGGATCATCCAAGCCATAAACTTGCATCCAGATATCTCAAGGGCGGATATGGTGCTTTGCTGGGTTTCGGCGTGAAAGGCGGTGCTGAAGCAGGTAAAAAGTTTATCAACAATCTGAAACTGTTTTCACACGTCGCAAATATAGGAGATTCAAAGAGTCTTGTTATTCATCCTGCAACTACTACACATCAGCAGCTTACGCCAGCTGAGCAGGAAGCAACAGGCGTCAAACCGGATTACATACGCCTTTCCATAGGTATTGAAGATATTGAAGATATAATTTCCGATCTTGAACAGGCTCTTGAAAAAGTGTAACTGGCTTTATGCCAGAGGGCACTAATGCCAATTTATATAGAAACATTACAAAAAGAAATGGTATTTTGATGAGTTACATTTCATCAATCTATCACCCATACTTCAACATTTTTATTAAATAGTCCTTTTTTAAATTTCATTTAGATAAACAAATGGATGACATTCATGGATTTTGAAAAATTACGACACGGGACCGAACTTATCAAGCGGGGCTTTGCAAGGATGCAGAAAGGGGGTGTGATCATGGACGTTACAACTCCCGAACAGGCCCGGATCGCAGAAGAAGCCGGAGCAGTTGCCGTTATGGCCCTTCAGGCTGTCCCCGCAGATATCAGGAAAGCCGGGGGAGTTGCCCGGATGGCAGACCCTGAAATCGTTCAAAAAATCATTGATACGGTCACAATACCTGTAATGGCAAAAGCCAGGATAGGACACTTCGTAGAGGCTGAAATTCTGGAAGCCCTTGGCGTTGACATGGTGGACGAATCAGAAGTTCTTACCCCTGCTGACCCTTACTACCACATAGACAAGACACAGTTTACCGTGCCTTTTGTCTGCGGAGCCAGAAACCTTGGAGAAGCTCTTCGCAGAATTAATGAAGGGGCAGCCATGATCCGGACAAAAGGAGAAGCCGGAACTGGAGATGTCAGCCAGGCAGTAAAGCATATGAAGCAGATTCAGGGAGAAATCCGTGCCCTTGCAGGAAAAACTAAGGAAGAACTCATTCTGGTTGCAAGGGAAATAGAAGCTCCTATAGAACTTGTTGTCGAAACCGCAAAAATGCAGCGTCTCCCCGTAGTAAACTTTGCAGCAGGCGGAGTTGCAACCCCTGCAGATGCAGCACTTATGATGCGCCTTGGAGCAGACGGAGTTTTTGTGGGCTCAGGAATTTTCAAAGCCGAAAACCCTGAAAAGATGGCAAAGGCAATTGTTGAAGCAGTCAACAACTTTGACAACCCTGCAAAACTCGCAGAAATCTCAAAAGGCGTGGGTGCAGGAATGAAAGGCATCAGCGCAGACATGATCCCTGCTGCAGAAGCTCTCCAGGAACGAGGGTGGTAACCCACCATAAATCCTGAGTTGAGATCCCCGAATTGCGCCTCGGGACAGAAAAATCATAGATTTTTCTTGTAGTTGCGATATAATCACAACAGCACGGGGTCCTTTTCATTGCGCTTAAAAGTACTAACTTTTGGTAAATATACAGCCATTTGATAGCACTTTCTCAATAAACGATTAATCTTTAATTATATATATCATGAAGACCTCTAATCTGCTGGGCATCTGGGTAGGTCATTAAAGACCCTTTATAAACTCTTTTTAATAACCCCCCAACACCCCCCAACTCCCCAAAACCCGGGTGCTCATCCCCATTTTCCGCTTATTAGACCAATAGAAATTTTTTTAATTATTGGGAATTGTCTGGACAGGATTCAATTCAGTTTTTTTCAGGTAAAATAAAGCAACTGGCAATAGAACAATAATTCCTATGAATCCCTCTCCTCCTCCAATCAAATGATTATAATCTGGATAAATAAGAGACCATATTCCGTGATCCTGTGTATTGAAAACTGAATGAACGTATGAAGCCAGAAGTATGCTTTTATTGTCCAGGGCCAAAGCCCCTATATAAATCCCGAGCACTGTAATCAGGACAATAAATACTAGGCATCCTGCTATTTTATCCGGATAATTCCCGGAGTTAAGAAGAAGTACAAAAGGAAGATGCCAGAGTCCCCAGATTAAACCTGAAATTATAAGTGCTTTTTCCCTTCCAAGAGGCAGTAATTTAGGGAGAAAATAGCCCCTCCAGCCAAATTCCTCTCCAAAAGCGGGAATGAAATTTATAATCGGAATGAACACAACTGTTAAAATAAAAATTACTAGAAGGACTAAAGATGGATTGAAAGGTAATTCTTCGATTTCCGTTTGAATCAGAAAAGTTTTCAGTGTGAAATCCGACTGGTAAAGAAGACCAGTAATTGCATAAATTATTATGTAGAGGAGCGGAATTAACAGAGATACCTGAAAATAAGGTTTCCAAGAGCCAAATTTTGTTAATGGATCTTTCAAATTTTCCGTAGTAATAAACTTTTTAACAATAAGAGCCGAAATACCGGAAAACAACATGACAATAAGGGAAAATATGCCCTGATATATGAATACACTGTCAATAATATTTTCCTGTATGCGGTTAAATATTAAGGATAATATAATTGTTGGGAAGAACGTAAGTGTAAGAAACCAGATTATTCCCTTTCTGTCAATTTTGTTGTTCATTTTTCTCCAATAATTAATTAGTGTATAAATTTAATTTATTTAGAATAGGACTTACGCACTTGAAGTTCAAAATCAAGGTCAATATACATCACTAATAAATTGATGCTTTAGACAGTTGCAGGTTTGATGCTGTTGGTTATTCAGTTCAACAGTGTAAGTACTGTAATAATATTTCGCGTCTACTCAAATAATAGGTACTTAAAATCAATTCTTGAAATATTTTTTCATTTTTAATAGGAAGATGATCCAAAAAGGTATTTCGTTTCAAAATCTGGCTTGGATGACTATTTAGAAGCAAGATATGGAAGCACTAATTTTATGAACTGTTTCTGTGAATCATTAGTCCAGTTGTACGAGTTAAACTATAACTAAAAAATGTTGCTAACTTATATCAAAATGTTGATCAGATAATTGGATAGCTGGTAAGTTAATCTGAAAAATTTTCTTATTTGTGATTGATTTTCAGCAATATTGCCTATAGTGGCATCAGCAAAAAAGAAAAAATAGAGTCTTCAAGTGGTTTCTGCAAGGTCAAGGATTATATATTTATTTATAGAGAATTAGGACAAAGTTGAATGGAATAAAAGATGGTACAATGAATCTGAAAACTGTAGATTTCTATCATTTTTCCGGAACCTGAAACACTTTTTTTAGTATCTAAGGAGCTGTCTTAAAATTCAAGCCATTTATAATACTAAAAATCTAGTCTAATTAAATTCCAGCTAAATTTCAACAATTTTAATTTCAAATTAAAAGAACTAAGCATTATTTCACATACTACCTCAGATAGATCAGCTAATTTTATCAAACAAAGTTCGAGCAAATGAACAAATATTAAGATTTGCTTATTTTTATCTGTGAAAACCATTGAATTTCAAAATTAGAAAATAATTAGAAAAACTAACCGAAAAACTTTTAATCTTTCTCGAAGGAATATGTAATTCATTAAAAAATTATGTATGATTGGGAGTGGTTTATACGGAAAACTTCAAAATTACCCGTGGGAAGGGTAATTGTTTTGAATTTATGTATAATTCAAATACAATAAAAGAATTAAAATCAAGTGAAATACGGAAAAGATGTGCAATTCATATTTTTGATATTCTTATGGTAAATCTGTTTGCTCTTCTTATTCTTATATCAGTCACGTTAATTGTTGTTCAACCTTTGAAAGTATATGGCATGTTGCTTGCAAACCTAACTATCCTCACTTATTTCATTTATTTTGAAGACTCTTCGAGAGCAACAAGATCCGGAAAAAAATGGATAAATCGGATTTATAGCAGCTTTGAAAGCAAAAAAATCTCTGTTGAGAGGGCATTTTTCAGTTATTTTACAGGAGGAGTTGCAGGTTTTTTTCTGGCAATTATAGATGTGGCTGCTAACGGGGTGGCGATGGCCAGTGAACATCTGGGATTTTACTTCATTATACCTTTCATAACATATGCTCCTGTACTATTTATGAGCCTTAGACAGAATATTCATGATTTATTTACAGGTATGGTATTCCTGAAAAATACGGCAGTAAATTCGGCTGTAAATCCCGGAGGAAATGAGGAGTAAAACTTTTTTCTTTTTGTAAATTTTTCCTATTATACAATTTTTTCCTGTATTACAATAATTTTCATTATTCAAATTTTTCTACTTTTCACGGCTCTACTCTAATTTAACTCCGCCAGCTTCTTTCCATTTTCTCATAAAGGCCGATTAAATTATTTCTTGTAATTTTGAAATAAGGATGATCGGGTCCATACTCTTTTTCAATTATATCGAGGGCTTTTTCGTAAAGGTCTATCGCAGTTTCATATTCACCCATGCTTTCATGGAGACCTGCGAGGTTGTTGAGTGTAGTGCCTACATCAGGATGAGTTGGGCCCAGGGTTTTTTCATAGATTTCAAGGGCACGGGTGTAGAGGGGGAGGGCTTTTTTATGCTGACCAATTATTCTGTAAAGCTCGCCCAGGTTATTGAGGGTCTTGGCTACTTCAGGACTGTTAGGGCCGAGGACACGTTCCCGGATCTCAAGGGCTCTAGTATATGCTTCCAGGGCTTTTTCATTGCGGCCTTTCTGCACATATACGCCTGCAAGATTGTTCAGGGTTGTAGCAAAGCCTGTATGCTCGGTTTTTCTGAACTTTTCCATAATCTCAAGGGATCTTATGTAGAGTATGAGCGCTTTTTCATACCTCGTTGTCTGGAAATAAAGAAGAGCAAGATTATTCAGCGTTTGGGCTACCTGTGGATGTTCAGGGCCGTATACCTTTTCCTGAAGCTTTAAAGCCTGTCCGTATATACCTTCAGCGTCTTCAGTTTTTCCCATCTCTGAGAGCAAAACACCCAGGTTATTCAGGGTTCCGGCTTTATATGTCATAATCCCGCGCTTCCCAGGATTCCTTACCTCGAGCTTCTCAAGGAGTTTGAGAGCTCTGGTAAAGAGTTCTTCAGCTCTTTCGGGTTTTTCCATTCCTTTATAAAAAAATGCCATCCTGTTCAGGGTTCTAATAGCACCGAGATTTTCCGGGCTCAGGAATTTTTCCTGGATCCCTAAAGCTCGCATGTAATATGAAAGGGCTTCATCTGGCTTTTCCATTAAATAGTAGAGAGTACCAAGCTCACTGAGAGTGTCTCCAGTTTCAGGCTTCTCAGTTCCAGATAATTTTTCACGAATCCTGAGCGCTCTGATAAAAAGCCTGAGCGACTCGTCATAGTTTTCCATGTAACGGTAAATTCCTGCTATTCCATTCAGTACAGCTGAGGTTTCAGAGCTTTCAGGCTCAAGGCTATTTTCAGAAATAACAAGTAGCTCCTCATAAAGAGGTAACAACATTTTCCAGGACCCAGACCTGTAGAAAGGTTCAGCTCTAATAATAAACCATTCTACCAGCTCCTCAGGTCTGAAAAATTCTTTTGCATATAAAAAAGCTTCCTTAAAGGCTATCTCGTCTTCAGGGGTAATAAGTTCAGGGTCCAGGTCTTTCAGCCTTTGTTCATACCTTTCAAGAATAGTTTTTTTGCTTCCTTCCTTTTTGTCATCTATCTTACCAGAGCTGTTTTTGGCAGAAATTTTTTCTTTTCCTGAGCTTTCTTCTCTTTCTGAACTTCCCTCTTTTACTGAATCTTTGGAATCAATCATAGTTCACCCCTAATGAACGAAAAAAAGGCTAATGAAATCTTTATCCTGATATTAATTGGAATATTAAAAGATGTTCTATATTAAATCTAACATGCCTACATAAAAAGGGATATAGAAATGAGATTTTTCCAACATATTATTTTCCTGTTTTTGTACTAATACAATTTCTGTATTCTAAAACGCCCTATTTAGTTTTCGACGTTAATTTTACACTTTAATCCTTTTTTGGGGAAAAACCTGGTTCACCAGAAAGATTTAAGTTTCTACGCTGTCAAATACATACAAAAATACCCATTCGGCGGTTTATTGCTTTTTTGGATTAGTGAAAGAAGTTAAGAGATTTACTATATCTTAATTTTTCTTTTCGATTTAGTATACTTATAAATAACTTTATCCACATATTTAAATAATTTTATACTCAATCACTCGGTGTTTTTATCTCGTTTTATCATAAATTTTATATGTATTGAGTACAAATAATTATTGACTTTAAAAAAGTTAATGAACCATATGGTCTTGGGGAAGAATCAGGCTACTCTGTATAGTTATCCTGTTGAAATAGTGAGTAACTTTTGTTTTAATCTCTGGAATTTTGGGAAGCAAAAATCTAGTGAATCGTTTATTGAAAGACTTCCGGTAAGAAAAAATAGTTGATTTACAGAATTCGGCTAATTTCGATATGTTCAACTACATACTTTGAAGACTTGAAGCCTTCAAAACATCAAAATGATTCACGAAATCTGAAGATATGTAATTGCCCTGCTACTATATTGCCCTACTACTATTTCATATAGATGAAAAAAAATCTCTTAGGGCCATATGAATAGGATAAGTTTTCAGGCCGAGATGAATTCTTTTAAATTATCTTTATGTCTCTGCGGCAGATTTTAAAAGTTTATAAGTAAAGTGAACTTATTTGGATTGGGGAGCGAATATGGAAAATATTTCAAGACTGAAGTTAACAAAGACATCTAATGAGCTTCTGGCTATCCTTATATTAGGGTTCATTTTTACAGCGATAGCCTCCAATTATAACCTTATTGAATTTATTGTTACATTTGTCAGAGAATATGACAGAGGGGAGATAAGAGAACTGCTGATTATTATGGCATTCATTGGTTTTGGGGCAGGAATCTTTTCCTTTGGCCGCTGGATAGAATTTGAAAAGACTCTGAACCTTTGCAGGGTAGCGGAAAATGATATGAATGAAAGGAATAAGATCTACAGATCCCTATTTGAGAAGGCCAGTGAAGCAATCATCATTGGAGATGAAAAGAAAATAATTAATATAAATAAAAAAGGCTGTGAAATTTTCGGTTTAAAGCAAGAATCTCCATGTAATCTTTCCTTGATGTCCCTTATTCCAGAAAAATATCTTTCTGAATTTCAACAGACTTTAAACGAGACATTAAGGAAGAATTTCTCTTCTTTTGAACTGAAATATACCAAACCTGACGGAAATATAATGGACATGGAAATTAGCTTATCTCTTGTAGATAGAGAAGATAATATTGTTCAGATTATTGCTCGTGATATTACTGACAGGAAAAAGGCAAGAAAAAGGGAACAAGAAGGGAAGGAAAGGCTAAAAACTATTTTTGACAACACTTTTTGCGGCATTTTTTTGATTGAAGCTTCCACCAGAAAAATTGTGGGTGCAAACTCGGTTGCGCTTAAGGCTACGGGTTATTCTGAGAAAGAACTTATGGGTAAAGCCTTACAAGAATTAATCTGCCAGATCGGGGATGAAAGATTCGCTTCTTCTTTGAATCCTGCTGGAGATCTTTCAGAAGGTATACTCTTCAGGCAAAGAGGCGATTCCATACCGATTCTAAGAAGTATTGTGCCTGTATCAATAGGAGAAAAAGCATACTTTGTTGAAAGTTTTGTTGACCTTCCTGAATTTAAGAAAACGGAAGATTTTTTTCAGACAAAAACAGAACTTGAAGGAGCAAACTATACGTGAAGGTATTCTTTAGCTTGAGCTAGTATATGAAAACAGTCATTAGCTTTAGCTACTACTTACCATTTAATTGCAGCCTTCAAATTTCAGTCGTCCACCTTTACATAGTTGATATTTTTGAAAAAAACCAAGTCTTACTCTCACTCCTGAATTTTGACCCTTACACCCATATTCGTCATACTGAGTCGTTCTTGTCACGCTCGACGCAGGAGAGCAGTCATCCGGGGATATGATCGCCGATAACCAGAGCCGAAAGCGGGTCACGCTCGACGCAGGAGAAAGGTCATCCTCAAAAAGAGAAAAAAAAGATAAATAACCCCGCAAATAAAAACAAGCGGTACCCCATCTTCAAGGAACTAACATCTAAAAATGGCAGAAAAATGACGGGAGAAACTGATAACTTTCTGTTTCTTTTTTCTTTTCTCTGTTTTTTTTGCAGGGCCGCCAGACAAGCTGGCGGAGGATCTCATATTTAAATGTGAATTTTTATGAGGTCTCCGAGGTCAAGAAAAGCATTCTTCTGATAGGGAAGATTGTTCGAAATTCAGTTTATTCTGGTTACATATTCTGGTAACAGTATGAATTCATCTGCTACTTTTTTGTGTTGCAGAAGAGACAAATTCAGCACTTCAAAGAGTGAAATCGAAAACAAAAGATTCCAGGGTCGTATTCAGAATAATATCAACCGAGGAATACAGAAACACCCAAACTTCCAAAACCGGATTAAAAATTAAGGCTTTCAGAAAAGAAAAATTGTAAATTTTGGGTTTTTCTCAGTTTTTCGTTTTACCATACACGGCTGTTTTTCAGGGTAGCCAGGATATTTGTGAACTCGTTACTGAACCTGCAATTTCTGAAATCAGCCGAGCCAAGAATGTTTTTCTTTATCTCCTGTAACCCGATAAACAGGCTGATATCGTCACTGTATTCAAATTCCTCTCCGGACGGAGTAATGTTTTCTGCAAGAATTTCAAGGAGCTTCGGATCAAGGTCATTTGTTAAATATGTGTCCAAAATCAGGATATCTGAAATTCTTTTGTAAAAATCAATCAGATCCTGATAACCGGGTATGGAGTAAACTTTTGCCAGATCCTTTTGCCTGTTAAGATAAATCAGGTAGCGAGAGATTGTGCTTACTAGGGTCTCAGTGATTTGCTTTTTAGGGAATTCAATTGGGAACCTTTTCAGCATTTCCGAGTTCAGCTTACCGTTGTTCCGCATCTTTTCACGGTTTAGGATCTCAGGAAAAGCTCTTGATATCGAGGAATTAAGTACAGCTGTTGTATAGTGGTATAGCGTGGGGTCCCCGAGAACTATCCCTACTCCATCTGCAAATACATGGCGCCCGATCTGATCATATGAAGCCTGCAAATGCACATTATTAGTAACAATGATTTTTGGTGTTTTTATGTATTGCAGGAAATTTTCTTTTTCCAGGCGATAGATATCAGCAGAATCCAGTTCCCGTCCATCGGTTTCTGATGTATGTTTGATTTCTACCAGCTGCTTGTAAGCTACAGGATACTTCGTTTTTATCTCCTCTGGCTGATATAATCTATATTCCTTCTTGATACCATAGCCGAGGATTTCATATGGCAGCATAAACTGGTACTGGGTTGAATGAATAGTAAACTCATTCGTGAGGGAGCCATCCATATAAGGATACATGAGTTCCTTTTCTATACTTACCTGCTCTACGCTTACATTACTTTGGGGGGTTCCACAACTATTGGATGCATCTGTACAATATTCTCTGGAAAGGCCAGTTTTATATAAAAAATCATTTTTTGTAGGTACGCCTTCAAAGACTTCTATTGAGATGTCTTCAAGCGTTCTGGATATTTTACTGAGCCTTTCTACAATGTCGTCCTTACTCCAGAACATATATTTCACTTCTCTTAAATATATATAGGGAATTCCGGATAATAGCCTCTAGTCATCAGTCGCAATGTCAAAAAATACAGCTGGGTTGCATTGTCAAAAATTACAACTGGGGGATTTTAAGACATGTAACTTTTGACCTTTCAGAATCTCCGTATCAACTTTGAATACGACTCTTAATATAATAATCTATCTATATTAAAAGTTGACAATTACAATTTACTTTTTCAGGTTAACTGAAAAGCAAGAGCATATGGCCTCAAATTAGATATTTGATACCTTGAGAAGTAAGCTTTTTGAGAAATGAGAAAAAACCTCGCGGTTCACATATTAGATAAGACTTTAAAAGCCATTCTTGCATTTTCCAGCATATTATGATTATTATTGAAATAAATGTAAACTTTCTCAGGCCCAAAATCATTTATCTTCC
>CAZCKG010000030.1:0-14644 GCA_964498825.1 uncultured Methanosarcinales archaeon | reverse complement strand
TTGAGTTCGAAGATCTGAGCAGTGGCAAGAAACACGAAGGCGATGAAAAAGACAGGAATGAGGGAGCTAAGGAGAAATCAAAAAAAAATAAAGGATTTTTTGAGAAAGTAAAGGATGCTTTTGAGGGTTAAAAGCATAAGAAAAGATACTTTTGTTTTTTAGCTTACCTGTTGCGCAAACGAAAATAGCCTCAAAATCCTTCTTTTTCTGGAGAACAAAATAAATGGCTCTGTAGAAAACCTATGAAATAACAAATCTGCATTAATTTGAACTGAACCTTGTGATATATATTTTTCGTAGTTAGTTTCAGCTTCTTTATGGTGATTTTGATAGGTTTTCTACAGAGCCAAATAAATCAGATCATAGGTGAATTATAAATAAGTAGTACAAAAGCAATACTTTGTGGCATTTTGTATCTTGATAATACACAAATATGGTAAACTTTGTTTAAAATGAAACCATTTTGTTTGGCTCTCTACATTATTTTACTCTAAATACACCACCAGTATGTTGTGCGTTTTCAGTATATTGTTTGCCTTCCAGTGTATTGTTTGTACTGTCATAAGTATAAAATACTTTAATTTCAGTCATAAAGCCTGCACTATTACCTTGTAAAGTATTATTATGAGATTTTCCCAGTGTAATTGAGTGTTCGTATATATTTGATTCAATAATATTATTCAAAAATTTGTTATTATTCGAATTTTCAATGCTAATACTGAAGTAGTTAGCTGAAATTCTGTTTTTATTTAGCTCATTCTCTGATGAATTCTTGAGATATACGCCTTCCCAGCTTTTTGATACACTATTATCCGTTAGTTTATTGTTACTTGAATTTTCAATACAAAGCCCATTTCTACCATGTACTACTTCGATATTGGACAGATTGTTACTTTCCAGCCAGTTTTTATGAGAGTCCTTGAGATATGCAGCATACTTATTATTTGAGTTTGCAGTATTGAGACTCAGTTGATTGTCGGTGGAATTATCTAGGTGAATTCCGAGTGAATTGTCATTCGCTTCATTATTTTCCAGGATATTTCTGCTGGAGTCACTCAGGTAAATCCCACATCCATTTTGAGTTACATTGTTATTTTCAACTGTAATATTTTTGGCTTTTTCCAGGAAAATTCCATGTTCGTCAGAAACCAGTTTATTACCAGCGATGATGCCATCCGATCCAGTGTAATATATGCCTGCCTTGCTTGTCCCTGTCACATTGAATCCGCTAATTGTTACATTGTCAGCAGCTACATGAAAGATATCTTTTTCTGGATCTGCAGCCTGAATCATAGTCTCAGTTGATTCTCCAGGCTTTGATATTATAACCAGAGATTTGTCCACAACCAAATTTTCCTTATATAATCCCGGGTAAACAGCAATAATATCGCCGGAATTTGAATTGTCTATTGCCTGCTGGATTGAGTCTCCGGGATGTACGTAGATATTGATCGAATCCTCGCTAATATTTCCAAGAAAATTGCTTATTGAATTATTGCTAACACTATCTTGAGAATTATTGGAATCTATCCAGGATACAACTTTAGAGATCAGAGAACCAATAAAAGATTTATTTTCTGTATTTCGATTTTTAATCTCATTGTTAGAGATACGATCGGGAGAATCATTCGGTAAATGATCCGTATCTGAATTTCCAATGTTATCTCTCAAGGTGCTATTATTTGAGCCAGCAAGCTCAAAATCATATCTCCTATTCAAATTTGCAATATTATCAGTTAGAGTATTATCTCTTGAACCCCCTAGATCAATGCCCACATCTCTGTTTGAATTTGCAACATTATTATTTAGCAAGTTATTACTACAATTAAATAACTTAATTCCATCACCATTATAGTTTGCAATATTTCCATTTATCTTATTTTGTATAGAAGAACTAAAAGCTATGCCGACATCTTCATTAAAATTTGCAGTATTATTATTCAGTTCGGTAGTGGTTGATTCTTGAACATCAAATCCATTACCATTAAAATTTGCCACGTTATTGCTTAAATTATTGTTAGCGGATGAAGCAATTAAAATGCCAACGATATTATCTGTAACAATGCTGTTAGATCCGCTGTTATTATTTGAGTTATCCATAATGATTCCAAAATAGTTGTTCGATATGATGTTGCTGTCAAATTTTGAGTTGCTTGTGTTGCGTAAATAGATGCTCAAGAAGTTTTTTTCGAGAATCTGATCTTTTATTGATATATTCTGACAGTTGATACAATAAATTGTCCCAGCATTTGAAGCCGAATTTAAACTGATATTCGAAACATTTACAAGGTAGTAAATAGTTTTTCCATTTACAGTATTGGTAGTGTCAATGTCATTTTTCATACTCGCATTTCTGTATTCAGCAATATCAATCGCAAAATTATATAAATTGTTAATCATCGTGTTATTAATAAGCGTATTATTGCTTGCAAGCTCACTGTCGCTTGGAGACAACCGGATTCCTGCCCAGCTATTGTCTGATGCTGTGTTATTGATCAGCATATTGTTATTTGCATGCCAGAGGTGGAGCCCAATGTTATTAGCCTGTAAATGGTTGTTTGCAATAGTGTTATATTGCACATCGTCCAGATAAATTCCACTTCCTGAGCTGGAATTTTTCAAACCAAATCCTTTGATAGTCACGTTGTTCGCAGTTATATGGAAGACGTGATCACCTGGATTAAGAGCTTGAACTATTGTATCTTTTGGATTTTCCGACTTTGAAATTATTGCTAACTTTTTATCTACGATTACGTTTTCTACATAAATTCCTTTATTAACGAGTATTGTATCTCCATCAACAGAGTTGTTCACAGCTTGCTGTATAGAGGTATAATCTCCTTTTCCATCTCCATCAACAGTAATCGTACTCTCTGCAGCAGCAGTTGTATTTATTATAAGAAAAAGAAATATGATTGCAAGATATATTTTAGGTTTCAGATATTTCACCTTCTTTGGTGGTTCATTACTTCCTTTTTGGCAACTATTTTCAACCCACGCAAAACAGTGAAGAGACTCTTTTTATTCGTTTTTTGTAAAACATTTGCCTATTCCACATCAATGAAAAATATAATGGGTGATTAAGGTCTCACCCATGTTGCCATAGCTCCAGTCCAGCTCCCAAAAGTTAGAGAGTGTTTATTACTGGTGTCCCAAGTATCATGGATAAATACGTAATCGCTACTTCCGTCATAGTATCCCACGCAGGTAACACTATGTTCACCATAGGGCTGAGTGTAACCATTACCTGTCCCACCGTTTAGCATGCTAAGCACAAAAGGTTTATTTGCATTCACTTCGGTTTTTACCTCGGTCCATGAAACATAGACATCATTGCTTGCATCAAAGTTACTGTATCCATGGTTATTGCAAACCGTCTCTATGCCATCATCAATATTATACGGCCAAGTTGCTCCATTTCCTGGCCAATTTGTACCCATTGCGGCCGCTAATTCCGTTACTAGGTCAGGTCCCGTTATTAAGTAAGAATATCCATGGCTGGCCCAATATCCTAATGCCATTCCAGACGCAGTTGGAGAACAACCACAGAGCCACGCATATTTAGGTACACCACTGATCGTTTTCGAACTGGAAGACGTAGAATAACTCGAGGAATTAGCCATTTCTTTTTCTAAGACAGTCCATTGGGTGTTTGCATTTTGTTTTCTCATTTCTTGTTGCTGTTGTAAATAAGTGTTATTAAAAAAGTAATCTTCTTCATTTACAGGAACACTCATGTTTGATTTATTAAAGTCTACTATAGTTGAAAATGGCAAATCCACTATTACTTTTTCTTTGGCTTTACCTTTAGTATCGGTTAGTGTATACTCTGCGTAGTAGAATGTTGGGCCTAAATAAAGAGGTTTCATCTTTCCAATAGTCAGTTCTTCTTTATCATTACTTTCTAACTTTATTTTGTTAGCACGTTCTTGTGCTAGTGATTTAGAGCGGGTTGTAAATTCTGGTATTTCATTAGGTATTTTGCCTTTTGAAAACTCCAGAACTGGATAATTATCCTTCGTCGCTGAAATGAAAATAGATCCTATTTGTTTCTCATTTTCGATAACGTTAAATGAATAGGCTGACTTTTTACCTTCAATATCGTAATAAACTGTGGATAGTTTTACAGTTGCGTTTTCCCATTCCGAAAAATCTGGTATAGATTCAGAAATCTGTTTTATAGAGAAAGATGCAACCTTTTCAGCTTTTTCTATGCTGACCACACTTGACGTTTCTTGTGCACTCACAGCTGGTACAAACAACGCCATACCAACCAGCATCATTGTCAAAAGAACTATTCTAATTTTAATACGCTTCATTTTACTTCAACTCCTAAAGGTTTTGCTCCAGGAGGCAGAATTAAGCAAGATTAAATATGGGTAAACCTAACTCAATAATGCCTCTTGGGGCATCTATTATGGAGTTCGGGTGATACTTGGGAACTATTTTCGAACTCCATAAATCCCTTTATCAAATAGTTTATACGTTTTATGTGCAAACTCTCAAACAATGCGATTTTCAAACTATTTTTTAGTCCGGAATTATTTCCTGATCTCTGATTGTTAGATAATTTGGCCAGAAAGTATATATATGAGCATATGCCCCAACTCATATTCAAAAATATATAAAAGAAAACTAGTACAATTTTAAAGTCATTGAATTCGATATGTCAATAAATCAATATCGAATTTAGACGTATATTCTCTAAATCGTAATAGGTGGGTGATTGGCATGAAAGTGCTTCAAGCATTTTCTTTTTTTGGGCCTGCCATTCGAAGAATTTCGTGCGTTTTTTTATCTGTTTTTCAGGACAATATCAAAGCACGCATAGAATACATGCTGGAAAATCTACCGGAGCAGATTCGATAGATAATTTTTCAGGACAATATAGAAGCATGCATAGAATATCCTATCACATACTTTTGGAAAATGCCAACTTATCGGTGCAACTTTGCGTTTTTCCAGATCTTAAATCCTCCATAATAAGATAGATATAATAATCCTATCAGACTGCTTACTCCATAAGAAATAAAACGCTCCAAAAGAACGAAACTTCCTGCAGTCGCAAGAGGTAAACCAAGATATAGAAGCAAAGAGATCAGACCTCCTTCAATAACTCCAAGACCTCCGGGCGTAAATGGCAGGATTCCGAGTAAGAAGGACAGAACCGAAACTGTTACAATAAGATTTAGAGAGAGGTCAATATTCAGATATAAAGCAACTAACTCGAGACGTATTATATCAAGGGTCCAGACCCCACAGGATAGAAGGAGAGCAGGAATGAAAGACTGTTTAAACTGTCGCCAGTTTTTCTGCACATTCCTAAAAAGAGAAGCAAATTTGTCTCTGAAAAAAACATTGCTATTGCTATCACTAGGAAGGTTAAAAGCAAGAAGTGAGTTGATTTTAAAGTAAGACTATTTATTACGGGTAAGAATCTAACCTCTAAAGAGGGGAGTGAGTATAGAACATAAATCAATAACAGTACAACAGGAATTACTTCAACCAATCTTTCAAAAAAGATTGTTTTGAAAGCAGTGGTGTAACTTATTCCAAAACGTTTTTTGGCCCAGAGTATTCTAAAGGACTCTCCTCCTGCCATATTTCCTCCCGGAGTGACATTATTTATGAATATTGCTCCGAAATAAATGGGAAGAAGACTTGTGGCTTTTAGGTCGTAATCAACACAGGAGAGGACCTGCTGCCAGCGGACTGCAAATAAGTACACACTCAGCATGTAGACTAAGACAGCCAGAATAACATAACGTATTCGGGTTTCCCTTAGCGTTTTCAATATTTCTTCTAGAATAGGTGTTATATCTACCCAGTAAGTACGGACTAGAAACACACCTGCTGTGAACAGCAAAAGGGCCACGATGATTTTTATCAAGGTTCCCAGATTCAAAAGTGCACCTTCATAAGGGCTCAGATGAGATTTTAACTATAGATAATTTTTTCGATAGATAAAAGTTATTACCTTCATTTTGCAGACGTATCCAGATGTGTAATCAATCCATCAATTTGCCCAACATTATCAGTTAAAAGTAAGGTGAGCTCTTAAGTAGGGTACAATTGAGAAAACAAATAGAGTTTTATATATCTCTACGGAAAGTGGATCATTTAGTTTCATTCATCTTTTTTTATGCTAAACTACTGAATTACTCTGTATCAAAATTACTTTTGAATAATATAAAATTCTACTGCTGTCGAAAGGTTCACAGATCAAATTAATTTAGCACATAATAATCTATTTATAATCCTTCTACGTTACGATTTACATTTGTTATCTGTGTGAATGTAGGCCGTGAATTAATAACACAACAGATGTGAACCTAATTGACAACACAAGATATAACCGTGGATGGTTTAATGCTCATCCTCTTTTTGGTCATTGTTACCGGGGTAGCATTACCTTTCAGCAGTTTTATTTCCCGAGTCTTTTCCGGAGATATGTCCCGAGGAATTCCGGGTCGCATAGAAAAAACGATTTACAGGCTGATAGAGACAGATCCAGATAGAGAAGATGGGTGGAAGGGTTATGCCCGAGATATGCTCATTTTCAATGGTATAGGTTTTGTAGTTCTCTTCGCACTTCTTCTTCTTCAAGGCATTCTTCCTTTTAACCCCCAAAAGTTCGGAGCTTTTGATCTGTTTGTTGCAATTAACACTGCCACCAGTTTTGTCACCAATACAAATTGGCAAGTATACAGCGGTGAAACAACAGCAAGCTATCTTACCCAGATGGCTGGTTTTACAGTCCAGAACTTCCTTTCCGCAGCTACAGGTATCTGCATAGCAATTGCAGTAATGAGAGGAATTACCCGCCATTCTACAGACAAAATAGGTAATTTCTGGGTAGATATGACACGCTGTACCCTTTATATCCTTCTACCGATAGCTTTCATTTTTGCCTTAGTTCTGGTTTCCCAGGGAGCTATTCAGAATCTTGATCCTTACGTTCAAGCTACAGGATATGGCTCTGCAGGACAGCAGACAATTGCAATGGGGCCCGTAGCCTCCCAGGAAGCAATAAAAGAATTTGGTACCAACGGGGGAGGGTTTTTCAACGCAAACTCTGCACATCCTTATGAAAATCCAACACCTTTGACTAATTTGATTGAGATTTTTCTTATTCTCATTATACCTGTAACCCTGCCTCTGGTCTTTGGAAAAATGACTGGCAAAACTCGGCAGGGATGGATGATTTACTCTGTTATGCTAATATTATTTTTATGTGGTTTTATTACCCTTTATGCCGCAGAACTGGCAGGAAATCCACTTGTAAAAGAACTGGATGTTTCCGGCATCTCTATGGAGGGAAAAGAAGTAAGATTCGGGCTTCTTGGCTCGTCGCTTTTTGCCACCTCTACTACATCAACATCCTGTGGCGCAGTTAATACCATGCATGATTCACTCACTCCGCTTGGCGGCCTGGTGACTATGTTCATGATCCTTCTTGGTGAAGTTGCTTTTGGAGGAGTAGGATCTGGTTTCTACACTATGATCGGATTTGTAGTACTTGCAGTCTTTATTGCAGGCCTGATGATAGGAAGAACTCCTGAGTACCTTGGAAAAAAGATAGAGGTACTGGAGATGAGAGCTGCTGTAATTACTGTTCTGGTCCCTGGTGTCCTCGTTCTCCTGCTTTCCGGTATTGCGCTTGTTCTTCCAAATGTTACGGAATTGATGAAAAATCCGGGCCCTCATGGATTATCCGAACTGATATATGCCCTTGCATCAATGGCTAACAATAACGGCAGCGCCTTTGCAGGGTTTGATGCGTCAAAACCTTTCTATACACTTATAGGCAGCCTGGCAATGTTGATAGGCAGATTCGTACCTGCAGTTTCCATGCTGGCCATGGCAGGATCTTTAGCACAGAAGAAAAAAGTTCCACCCAGCTCAGGAACTCTTCCGACAGACTCCATTACATTTTCTGTCTGGACAATTCTGGTAATTCTTATAATCGGAGCTCTTACATTCTTCCCGCTCTTTGCAATGGGACCAATTGCTGAACACCTGAGTATGACAGGAGGAATTTAATAATGGCACGAAAGAGATTCCCCAGTTTAGGTGCTTTTGAGCCTAAATTAATCCGTGAAGCACTCATCAGTTCAGTTTTGAAACTTGATCTTCGTCAGCAGAAAGAAAATCCTGTTATGCTGCTGGTAGAGATTGGAGGTATCCTGACCACAATCAGTTTTATCATTGGGATCTTTTCTGCATCTCTAAAATCCTCCTTCTTTACAGGCTTTGTATCCTTCTGGTTATGGCTGACAGTTATATTTTCAAATTTCGCCGAGTCTCTATCCGAAGGTCGCGGAAAAGCCAGAGCAGCATCTCTCAGGCAATCAAGAACCAGCGTTCCGGCAAGAAAGCTCGCAAAAGATTCATTTGACGCTGCTTTCACAGAAATATCTTCTTCCGATCTTCGAAAAAATGACCTTGTCCTTATAAAAGCAAATGAGATAATTCCTGGAGACGGGGAAGTTGTAAAGGGAGCTGCACTTGTTAACGAAGCAGCAATTACAGGAGAATCAGCTCCTGTTGTACGTGAATCAGGTGGGGATAGGAGTGCTGTTACCGGAGGAACGACCGTTATTGCCAATGAGATTATTGTCAGAATTACCACTGATCCAGGACAGACTTTTCTTGACCGCATGATCTCAATGGTAGAAGGCGCAGAGAGAAGGAAAACTCCTAACGAAATAGCTCTCGAGATATTACTCATTGCACTTACTGGCGTATTTCTCGCAGTTGTAGCCAGCACCTATTCAGTTTCTGCATACAGCGCCGCTTCAAGTGGAAGAGGATCTCCTGCAAGTATGACAGTATTGATTGCGCTTTTTGTCTGTCTGGCTCCTACAACTATTGCAGCTCTGCTCCCGGCAATAGGAATAGCCGGAATGGACCGCTTATTCCAGTTAAATGTCATAGCTCTCTCAGGAAGAGCAATTGAGGCTGCAGGAGATGTAAATGTCCTGCTTCTGGACAAAACAGGCACGATCACGCTAGGAAACAGGCAGGCAGCCGAATTTTTGACAGTAGACAAAAGATCAAATGAAGAATTGATGGAAGCTGCGCTTCTTTCTTCTTTTGCAGACGATACTCCAGAAGGAAAGAGTATTATTGCTCTTATTCAGGAAAAAACAGGAAAGACTCCCTTTTCTCCCGAAAATGTCACATTTATACCATTTTCAGCTGCAACAAGAGTTAGTGGTGCAGAGTGTGGCGAAATAACTTATCTGAAGGGCGCTTCGGATGCAATAACGAAGGCAGTCTTAGAACGTGGAGGAACAATTCCATCGGATCTGAAAGGGAAAGTAGATGGAGTTGCGTCTGCAGGCGGTACGCCGCTTGTAGTTGCTCGGAACGAAGTCATTTTAGGTGTGATATTCCTCAAAGATATCCTGAAAACAGGAATTAAGGAAAGGTTTGCAGACCTGCGCAGGATAGGTATAAAGACGGTTATGATAACAGGAGATAATCATCTCACTGCTGCCACTATTGCAGCAGAAGCAGGAGTAGACGATTACCTGGCAGAAGCTAAACCTGACGATAAACTTAGAATGATCAAAGAATACCAGAGTGAAGGATACATGGTTGCAATGACAGGAGATGGAACAAATGATGCTCCAGCTCTTGCGCAGGCCGATGTAGCTGTGGCAATGAACAATGGAACACAGCCTGCAAGGGAAGCTGCAAACATAATTGATCTTGACAGCGACCCTACAAAACTGCTGGACATTGTCGAGATAGGAAAGCAAATCCTGATGACCAGGGGAGCTCTGACAACTTTCTCTATTGCAAATGATATAGCCAAATATTTTGCAATTATCCCAGCTGCTCTTATAGGAATTTATCCGCAGCTCAAAATACTGAATATAATGGGTCTTGCGACTCCTGAGTCTGCCATTCTTTCGGCAGTCATATTCAATGCTCTGGTAATTCCAATGTTGATTCCACTCGCACTTGCCGGAGTCAAATTCAAGACTATGCCTGCATCGAAACTCTTTGCCTACAACCTGACCATTTTTGGGCTTGGAGGAGTTATCGCTCCGTTCATTGGAATAAAGATAATCGATCTGATACTGGTCGGTTTAATTCATGTCTGAGGAGGTACTGGTGTGACGTCTATCAAAAAAGCCACATTACTATTCGCAGTGCTATTCATCATCACGGGTTTCATCTATCCCATGACAGTGACATTTGTTTCCGGGCTACTTTTCCCTTATCAAGCTCACGGAAGCCTTATTGTTGATAATAACAGCAGGGTTACCGGCTCAACTCTTATTGGTCAGAATTTTACTGAACCTCAGTACTTCCAGAGCAGACCTTCTGCCAGTGGATATGATGCAGCTTCTTCAGGAGGGTCAAACCTGGGCCCAACAAATGCGGTTCTCTTGGAATTGGTCGACAACCGAACAGATATTCTGAAGAAAGCTGGTGTAGCAGGTTCAATACCTTCAGACCTGGTTATGGCTTCAGCAAGTGGGCTTGATCCGCACATAAGTCTTGAATCTGCACTGATACAGGTACCTTTTGTGGCAAAGGCACGAAACCTTCCGGAAGAAGAAGTTAGAGCTCTTGTACTTGCTGAATCTGTTGATTCTCCATTTGCCGGAGCTTATGTAAATGTGCTGTCGCTCAACAGGGCACTTGATCAAAGAAGTCAAGCCAGTTAAGAGAGGGAATTATGGCGTCTGACCACTATGACGAAGGGAGACCTCGGGCTGAAGACCTTCTTTTCATTGCTCGTCGTGATGAAAAGAAGGCTAATGAAGGAAGGTTAACAGTTTACCTTGGTTATGCAGCAGGTGTTGGAAAGACCTATTCAATGCTTCAAGACGCAATTCAAAGGCAACGGGAAGGAAAAGAAGTTGTAATCGGCTACATAGAAACCCATAATAGACCTGAAACCAATGCTCTTGTTGAGAATTTTGAGATTATTCCAGGACTTTCTGTTAAACATCAGACCCTTTCTCTCAGGGAAATAGATCTCGATGCAGTAATCCGACGCCATCCCCAGATTGTCCTTGTGGATGAGTTAGCCCATACCAACGCTCCTGGCAGCAGACACTTGAAACGATACCAGGATGTTGAAGAGCTCCTGCAGGCAGGAATTTCTGTATATACGACTGTCAATATTCAGCATATTGAGAGCCAGAATGACGCCGTTGCCCAGATAATTGGCATCAGAGTTTCTGAAACTGTTCCGGACACTTTCTTTTCTGATGCCGATGAAATCCGGTTAATTGACATTACTCCTGAGGAGCTAAATATCCGTCTCAAAGCAGGAAAAGTCTATGTAAAAGATATGGCTGAGACAGCTGTAAAAAGTTTTTTTAGAACGGGAAATCTTCTTGCACTCAGGCAGCTTGCTCTGCGATATATGGCTGAATCTACAGACAAGAAGATGATAGGATACATGAGAACCCGGGCCATACCGGGTCCCTGGCCGGCAGCAGAAAGGCTTCTTGTCTGTATTCGGCCAGGTCCGACAGCTGAACATATGGTTAGAGCAGCATACAGGCTTGCAACAAGATTCGATGCTGATTTGATTGTATTTTCGGTAGATGTCAATGATGAAAGAGCATTATCCTCTCAGGAGCAACTCTGGATAAACCAAGCTCTAGAAACAGGACGGCGGTTAGGTGGAAAGATAGTACGCTACCGTGGAAACGACGTATCTGAAGAAATTATACGTTATGCTAGAAGAAACAATGTCAGCATGATCATGTTAGGAAAACCTCATGGTCTGGATGTAATATTCTCTCCGGTATACAGGGTGATACGTCAGTCACATGGCATTGATATTCATTTATATGAACCGAAAGGAAAAAGTGTTTATATATCTCTTAAAAAGCGAATTCCACTTTTCTTCACAGTAGAGTATGTGATTAGCCTCATATTGGTTACAGCCGTTGTGGGAATAAATTTTTTCCTTAAAGAGTATATTGGCCCTTCAAACCTGTTGATAATTCAGCTCATTCCAGTTCTGATTTCTGCATTCTTTTTCAGGCGTAGAGTGGCCCTGTCTACAGCAGTCTTTAGCATTTTGACTTTCGATTTCCTTTTTGTCGAGCCTTACTACACATTTACTGTCCACGACTGGGAATACTTTATTGCGTTTATAGGATACGTTACCATTGCCTTTATAATTAGCAGCCTTGCCACAAGACTACGCCATCTTTTGCCTCAGATCTGGCAAAGCGAAGCTGAAGTCGAAGCAACATCAGGTCTTTCCCGTGAACTCGTGGAAGCAAAAACACAGCAAGAAGTCTTTAAAATCCTCGTGGGTCAAATGCATAATTTTGGATCAGGACTTTTTGCAATACTTGTACCTGGATCTTCTGGACTTCAAATAGGTACTGGAGACGCTGCTTATTCCCTCGATGATAAAGAAAAGGCTATTGCTCAATGGGCTTATGACAATGGTCAGATAGCTGGTCATGGAACGGATAATCTTCCTGCAGGAAAGGGATATTATATTCCTATCAAGACTCATAGAATGATTTTTGGCATTATGGCATTTGCCTTTGACAAACCTGAAGAAGCCCTGGCTCCGGAGAATAAAGAAATATTTGAAACAATGGCGTTCCTTGGGGCTCTTGCACTTGAACGCTTGTAATTCAAGGTAAAGGATCCGGATGAAAATCGGTTTCATCCGTAAACTTATATTGTATGTTATTTTTCTTAAATTTCTGGATTGTAAAATCCAAAAAATGCAAAACTGAGATATCTCAGTTTTGCATTCTAGTTTTGCATACCATTTATACTTTTATTGGTAAAACTACGAAAGGAATTCCTTCCGCGTACAGTTTCCTCTGTGATGCGAAAACAGTATAGTTATGCAGCCATCTTGTAAGTACCGAATCATTCGGGAAGACAATCTGTCCTCCAAAGAATACAGCATTAGGAAACTTCTTTAAGATCTCTGGTGCCAGCTTTGTAACTTCTTCAACAATATCAGTACCGACTGAGGTATAACCTTCGGCATAGTAACCGTGTGATGAGATTAATTTTACGTACTTATCTGCATCTTTACTTACCTGGACTTGGAGCCCTTTGATTTCTTCTGCCCCTTTGAAGACCCCAGCATCGATCACACCAATTTGTACAAATACGAAATTCTTGTACATTCCACCGAATAACTTGAATATAGTCGACAGAGCCTGCATTCCCAAACCGTTAAAACCGTTTACCAGAAGCACTGCGGTCTTATCCTGCATGTTAATTTTATTTGGAGTATCATTCTTAATTATGTTCTTACATTCAGCAGGGGTTGTCTTTGAATTCAACGCTCTAATAAGCTCTGAGGCATTATCATAATGGCGTCTTATGAGAAGAACAACTCCAGCAAAGGCTCCGATAATAAGTAATGTTACCCATCCGCCTTCACCGAACTTGACAGCTATTACTGACATCAGTATCAAAACTGTCAAAATGAGCCCTATACCATTGATAATGAATTTCTTCTTCCAGTCTTTAACTTTCGCTTTTGACTTCCACCAGTGACGAACCATTCCTGCCTGGGACAGAATAAAAGTTATGAAAACTGCTATGCTGTAAAGTACTATCAGGAGTTTGACTGATCCCTGAGTAAGGAAGACCACAGCTAGGGCTGAAATACCCATTATCAATATGCCATTTTGTGTCACAAGTCTGTCACTCAATGTTGCAAACCTTGTCGGAACCCATCTGTCCAGCGCCATGTTTGCCAGAACTCTGGGGCCGTCTAAAAAGCCTGTCTGTGCTGCCACAAATAAGAGTCCTGCTTCGGATACGAGAGTTGCTATTACAAAATAGTGCCCTAAAGGTCCCCAGGATGCGGTAATATTCTCAAAAAGAACAGCATTCAAAGTTTTTCCAGCTTCTGGAGATACATTGTAAAGTATATAAGCAAGCATCAGCCCTGCTGCCATGAATGCTAGCGAAATCGCCATGAGATGCATGGTTTTCTTTGCTGTCTTTACCCTGGGTTCTCTCATCACCGGAACTGCATTACTTACGGCTTCAATTCCTGTATATGTTCCTGCACCCATGCTATATGAATGCAGGATAATAAAAAGCAATGCTGAGATTCCTCCTGCGCCAGAGGTCACACTACGGACCTCAGTTACAGTATTACTCATCACTGTTGGAGCACTCGTAAAATGGGTAAAAAATGCATATAATATTAAGGTAACATGGGCAATTATGAATAATGAAAAGATAGGCATTAAAAACAAAACTGATTCTTTTACTCCTCTTAAGTTCAACAAAATAATTACCAGGATTACAAAAAACGCAAACCCTAGTTTGAATGCGTGCCAGCTTGTTGGTAGAAAACTTAGCATGGCATCTACACCACTTGCTATCGAAATAGCAATTGTAAGTATATAGTCTATAAGAAGTGCACAACCCGATAACATTCCAAGGGAGGGGGATAGCAATTTACTTGCAACCAGATAGCCACCCCCACCTGTAGGAAATAACTCAATTATCTGCGAATAACTTGTACTAATTACAAAAATCGTCAATATAATGCTCATTGCTACAAATATGGCAAGGTAAATATTATCTCCCAATGCCAGATATGCTTCTTCCGGACCATATGATGCAGAAGACATTGCGTCAGAACCAAGACCAACCCATGCGAAAA
>CAZCKG010000029.1:0-14705 GCA_964498825.1 uncultured Methanosarcinales archaeon | reverse complement strand
AGTACGTTGCAAAGAAACTCAATGTCGATGTCCTTGACCTTGTAGATGAGCATGTTATGCGTGAACTGCGTGAGGAACTCGATATAGGAGTTATTACCTCGGTTCCTGGGGCTGCAAAGGGTATTGCTGCAAAGATGAACATTGAAAGGCTACTCGGCATCAAGATAAATTCCTGCAATCTCTTCAGAAAGCAGATTCAGTAAAAAGAAGTTTGAAAATATCTTCAAAGACACGGAAAAGCGGGTATAGACCTTCTAAACACCTGAATCAAGACAATGCCGGATAAAAGGCAAATTTCCTGAAACAATTTCTGATAAACCGAAGATTTCCTGAAAACCAGAAATTTTCTAAAAATCGGAATATTCCCTGATAATCGGAACTATATTTTTTCCGGATCTTCCTTTTTTCCGGATCGTCCCACTTTTCCTTTAGCAAGTTTTTATAAAACGAATTGTGCTGCGTGAGCTGTGCGAATCGTTAGCTGAATTAATTTTAAAAATTAGAGGAGTGTGCTTGAAATGAGCGACGAAAACAGTGAAAATGGTGGGCTCCAGCGGACAATTGATTGGAAGCAGGGGCTTGCAATTGCCCTTGGTGTTCCTGTACTCATCCTTCCTTCTATAGGCTACTTTGCAAGTTATGTATGGGCTTTTGCAATCATTGTCTGGGTTCTTTCCGTTTTCCAGGGTTTCATGCAAAACTTTGCTTACGGAGAACTTGCAACGATGTTCCCGAAAGCTTCAGGACTTCCGGGATACGCTCAAAGTGTATTCGGTTCGAATACAGGAAACCGAAAATATGACCAGGGTAAACTTCTTGGAGGGTTCAGTGCCTGGAGCTACTGGTTTGCCTGGAATCCCGTACTTGCGATCTTTGCGATCCTTATCGGAAGCTACCTTAAAGGCCTGGTTCCGGCCTTTGCAGGCGTTCCGGATCTGGCTCTCTACCTTGCCTCAGGGGCAGTTGTGTACATATTCCTTATGGTAGTCAACTATCGGGGACTTGCAGGCGGAGCAACCCTCGGATATATCCTTGCCGTGCTATCTCTTGCCCCACTTATCATAATTTCCATTGCACCTTTCGTAACCGGGCATTTTGAAATGAGCAACATCACCGGCGCCTGGCTTCCCGCGGACTGGAGCTGGGACATACACCATATTCTTATTTTGCTCGGGCTTTTTGCAATGGCTCAGTGGAGCGCCTGTGCCTGGGAAACTGCAGCAATTTACGGCCCGGAATATAAAGAACCAAAGTCCGATGTTCCCAAAGCCCTCTTTATCTGTGGCGCGATCTGCCTTGTAACCTTTATCCTTGTCCAGGCAGCCTGTACCGGAACCCTTGGAATAGAAGGAATTTTGGCTGAACCTTTCTCGCCAATGCTCCCTATGGCTCAGATGACGCTCGGGCCCGTAGGTGGATTTCTTACCATCCTCATGCTGATTGCGGCAATGGTGATGATCATTCAGACCGCCTTTTTGGGAGCATCAAGGGCAATGTATTCCATGGCTGAGGAAGGAAATCTGCCCAGGTTTTTCGGGAAAATGAATGTCCATGGGACTCCGGTTAATGCGATGATCGTCATTGCTCTCTTCAACATGGGGTTCATCTGCCTTGGTACTCCCGCAGCTATCTTGGCAGCATCTGCAATCGGATATGTCTGTGCAAACGGGATCAGCCTCTTTGCTTACGTGAAAGCAAAATTTGACCCTCGCTTTTCAAAGCTTGAAAGGCCTTTCAAAGCCTCCAGAGGCTGGGAATATGTTGCCTTTTTCTTTGGGCTCTTCAACCTTCCTCTCTGCCTTATAGGGGTAGTTTACCTGAACAGCCTTGAGGTGGGTTGGGGCTCAACTATAGTTGGTTTCGTGGTGCTTGCTCTTTATGTCCCTCTCTGGATACATTCCCAGAATGAGAATCCGATAAGGGCAGGAAACGAAAGTTCAGCACTTGGCGAACCTATGGTGTAAAGCATAAAATTGATGTAAAGCATAAAATTGACGTAAAGCATAAAATAGAGGCTGCAATAGAATTAATGCACCTCTTAATTTTTTTTAAAACTTTTTGTTTATCCCTTAAATATAATAACACAAGATATATGTCCAGACTTATATAAGGTTGAGAGAAAGCCATGAAATCAGTATACATATTTATAATACGCTTATAATAAATGTTTATATGACTTTTTTAAAAATATTTGATAATATGGAAATTTGCACTGGCTTTCTGTTTAGAAACCTAAAAATAACGGATTAATGAGGTCTGAAGATGCTTAGTGATACCCCGCTGAGAACAAAACTTATCCTTTATACCGTGCTCGGGGTTTTCATAATCCTTACAGCATCTACGGCTGTAATTATCAGTACGGTTACGACTCAGGAAGAAAAGCTGGCTTACCAGCAGTCGGTTGAAATGGCTTCCAACTACGCAAACCAGTTCGATGCAGACATGAAAGCCAACCTTGCCATTTCAAGGTCTATTTCCACAACTATGTCCAGCTATGAAACAAGAAACCGGACAGAAGCTTTGCTGATTCTTGAAAACCTGCTTATTGACAACCCACACCTGCTTGGAACCTATGTTGCTTTTGAGCCTGATGCTTTTGACGGGAAAGATTCGGAGTACGCCAGTGCTCGTGCCCATGACGGGACTGGCAGGTTCGTCCCTTACTGGAACAAGATGAAAGGGAACATGACCGTTGAGCCACTGCTGCACTATGATAATTCGGACTACTACCAGATCCCGAAAAGCACCAGAAAGAACGTGCTCACAGAACCTTATTTTTATGAAGGAGTTTTCATGGTGAGCTACGTCTCCCCCATAATGAAGAATGGGGAGTTTGTGGGAATAGGGGGAGTTGACGTTTCTCTGGAGTACGTGGATGAAGTTGTCAGTAAGGTCAGGACTTTTGAAACAGGACATGCTTTCATGGTCAGTAACCAGGGAACTCTTCTTTCTCACCCAACCCATAAAGACTGGATAGGAAAAAAGAACCTTTACAATTTTGGCGGGGAAGAAATTCGAAAAGCTTCTTTTGATATTGAAAAAGGAATTGGCGGACATCTGGAAACTACGGATCCTACTACTGGCAAGACCGTTATTATGTTCTACGAGCCTGTTGAGACCGGAAATTTCTCCTTTGTCCTAGTTATTCCTAAAGAGGAAATGCTTGCCGGAGTAACTGACCTTCAAAACAGACTTCTCATCATCTCTGCAATTTCTATCCTTTTCATGGCTGTCCTGGCTTACACGATTGCCCGCTCCATCACGAGACCTATAGATGAGATTGTTGGGGATTTTAAGAGCATTGCGCAGAACGCAGTCAAAGGAGAACTGGGTATAAGGGCAGATACTGATGTAGGCATAGATTTCAGGGAAATTCCCAGAGGTCTAAACGAAATTCTCAACGCCGTAGTTATCCCTATCCGAGAGACTATGCGGGTCACCAATGCGCTTGCAAAAGGGGAATTAAAGGAACGTGTCAATGTGGAAGTGCAGGGGGAGTTCAGGGAACTTGAAGACACACTGGATAAGTTTTCGGAGACCCTTAACCTGATTATTGATGATTCAAACGCTGTCCTGACAGCTTTTCAGCACAATAACTTCAAACGGCCAATCAGGATACATGGGCAGGGGGATTTCAAACTCCTGACAGACGGGATTGAAGAGACTCGCATGGTTCTTGACAGGATTACAGCCCAGCGCAGGCAGGCAGAAAAGGCCCTGCTTGAATATGCGCTGGAACTTGAACATTCAAACAAGTTAAAAGAAGAACTGGAAAGGATAATTAACAATAGTCCTGTGATAGTCTTCTTGTGGAAATACGAGGAAGGCTGGCCAATAGAGTTTGTCTCGGAAAATGTTACCAGGCTTGGATATGAAGTAGAGGAATTTACATCAAACAGGATGCTCTATGCGGACATTGTATATCCTGAAGACCTGGGGAAAGTAGAGGATGAACTTTCAAGAAACGTAGAAGCAGGTTGTGATGCTTACAATTCGGAATACCGGATCTTTACCAGGTCGGGGGAGATCCGCTGGGTAGATGAGAGGAGTTTTATCCAGAGGGATGAAGACGGAGGAATCCACCTTCAGGGCATTATCCTAGATATAACCGAACACAAAAAAGCAGAAGAAGCCCTGGTACAGATGGAAGATATCCGTAAGAAAGAAATCCACCACCGTATCAAGAATAACCTGCAGGTAATCTCAACTTTACTGTACCTGGAATCAGGAAACTTTTCCGATGAGAAAGTGATCGAAGCTTTCAGAAACAGCCAGCACAGGGTTAAATCCATGGCTCTTGTACATGAAAAACTCTACCAGTCCGAAGACATGGTAAGTGTGGACTTTTCAGATTATATCCAGAACCTTGCAAATTACCTTTTTGGGGCTTATTCAGTAGGTTCCGGGAACATTACCCTAAAGCTTGATGTTGACGACGTTTTCTTAGGTATGGATACCGCAGTCCCCGTAGGAATTATCATCAATGAGCTTGTTTCAAACTCTCTTAAACATGCTTTTCCAGAAGGAGAAAACGGAGAAATAGTCATCTGCCTCAAAAAAAAGGCAGAAGAAAAGGACTGTTGCCAGGGAACGGACAGGTCCGGTCCAGAAACAGGAAGCAGGCCCGGAGCTTCGGGGAAGTATTTTTCGCTTACTGTCAGAGACAACGGTAAAGGCTTTCCCGAAGAAATAGACTTCATGGAGACTGATTCACTTGGTCTTCAACTTGTTGTTTCCCTGGTGGACCAGGTCGAAGGCAGCATTGAACTTAACACTGACGGAGGAACTGAATTCAGGATAAGGTTCCGGGAGTTAAAGTACAAGCAGAAGTTATGAATTTACTGTAATTGAGTATGGAAGTGGATTTTAAAAAAATTACATTAAAGAAACTTCTCTCAATGTGACTGCTAGCCTGGACTTCCAGAATACCGATTTCCTCTGATTCCAGCTGGTGACCACACTTGTGGACTAGATTAACGGGAGCATAGAACTTAACACGAGCAAAGGAATCGAGTTTAAGATTATTTTTCCTCTTTAGTTTCCGTATCTTTCGTGCTTTCGTGATTTGCCTAATTTATGATTTGTTATTCTAGCCTTATAATTAGTTATTCTAGCCTTATAATTAGTTATTTTACCCTTATAATTAGTTATTTCAGACTTTATGATGTTCTCATTAAAATATTCAGTGGGACAAAAATATCTAATAGCTATTGCCCAGACACTTTTCCCTGGCAAAGGATAAAGACTCTTTGAAAATCCTTTTTCTATTGAAAGTGCTATATAGGGGAGTTTATATAGATTCATATTTATAGAATTCTGATGTAAGAAATCTTTTGATTGAGTTTCCTTCTAACTGCATGGCATTACAACTAATCAAAAACTTGCAAAAAGGAAAAACATCTTGCATTTTTGTACAAAAGCTTGATAAAGAGGCCAGTAATGAAACTAGCAGATAATAGCTGTACAGATCATGGTAGAGATGAAAAATAATGAAAATGAAGGAAATTATATTTCCCAGCTTGTCGGGAATGAAGGGAAGGAGTTCCTGCAGGATCCTTGATTTTATTTTCAGGATTCAGGATAATAATATGTATGCAGGCCAGAGTGGGGTAAGATCGAGTCTGACTCTTCCATGGGACGGCATTGGGAATATACTCTCAGTACCTTGAGATGAAAAACAAAGGTGCAGTAAATGGCAGAAGGACGAGTTTTGATTGTCGAGGACGAGCGTATAGTAGCGATGGGAATAAAGCAAATGCTAATAAGTTTGGGCTACACAGTTGCAGGTATAGCTTCTTCAGGAGAAGATGCTATAAGGAAAACCGAATTGACCTTTCCTGACCTTGTATTAATGGACATTATGTTGAAAGGTGATGTAGATGGTATAGAGGCAGCAAAAGAAATTAAATCCCGCTTTGATATTCCGGTGGTTTATCTTACTGCCTGCTCGGAAAATAAAATTGTCGAAAGGGCCTGGAAGACTAATCCATCAGGATATATTGTGAAACCTTTTGACGAAAGAGACCTTCAAAAAAGCATCGATGTAGCTCTTCGCAGGCACAGAATGGAAAAAGAGGGGACGGGAAAAGATTCTGAAACATCGGACAAAAATTCCGAAAAAAACTGGAATCTTCCACCCAATCAAATTCGCCCAAAAGCTTCAGAATGAACCTTTAAGTTTTTTCAAAATTAGCCTTTTTCAAAATCAGCTTCTCAGTTCTCTTTCCAGAGTTTCTGAAATCACTTTAAGGACTTTTGTTCTGGAAAAAAGTTTGTCATTTGATTCTACGATAATCCACGGGGAAGTTATGGTACTTGTTTTCTGGAACATTTCATCTGCTGCAGCTTTATACAGATCCCATTTGCTTCGGTTTCTCCAGTCTTCGTCTGTTATTTTCCAGCTTTTCCGAGGGTCATTTTGTCGGTTTTCGAAACGCTCAAGTTGTGTATCTTTATCAATATGAAACCAGAATTTTAGAATGATTGCTCCTGTTCCTGCAAGAATATTTTCAAATTCGTTTATTTCTCTATAAGCGCGCTCCCATTCTTCCTTGCTGGTGAGTTTCTCCACTCTTTCGACCAGAACTCGGCCGTACCAGCTTCTGTCAAAAATAGTTATATGCCCCGTGCAAGGTAGATCTTCACAGAAGCGCCACAAGTAATGATGAGCTTTTTCAATATCATTTGGAGAGCCCACTGGCACTACTCTATATATCCTGGGATTCAGTTCTTCAACAAGGCGGTGAATAGCACCTCCTTTGCCAGCGGCATCCCATCCTTCAAAGACTATAATTAGAGAGCGTTTTTTTCTGAATAGTTCGTACTGGAGGGTCTCGAGTTTTTCCTGGTAAAATTTTTTTGCTTCCCCATAATCTTCGGAGGATATTTTCTTAGACATGTCAATAGTTTCCAGGATAGAATTGTTAACCTGGGGAAGCTTTGATGTTTCCAGGTCCAGATATTTAATAGTCTGAAGTCCTGGAATCACGGTCACCTGTTCAATATGGTTTTCCATTACCTGAATTGCTGTCCTGATAATTTTGAGGGTTGCAAAATTTCTATCATTTGCTCCAACTATGATCCAGGGAGCATAAGGGGTATCCGTTTCTTCAAGTATTTTTTCTACGGTTGGCAGATATTCATCATATTCATAAACAAAATCGAGATCTTTTCCATTCTCTTTCCAGCCACTCTTTTTCTTTTCACTTTCTTTTCCGTTTTTCTCTCCTTTTCCATTCTCTTTATCGCTTCTTCTTTCATATTCACTAAGGATAAGAGGGATATTCTTCTTATTGATTTCCTTGAAACGATTCTCCTGCTCTTTCTGGCTTAAATGGAGGAAGAATTTGAAAATCAGGTGTCCGTCATCCGAAAGCTGGCGTTCAAAGCAGTTTATTTCTTCCAGACATTTTTCAAGTTTTTTTTCAGATTTTTCCTGCCCGAAATGCTTTAAAAGTGCTCTGCTGTACCAGCTTCGATCAAAAATTGCAATTTTTCCTTTTGGTGGGATATTGGTCCAGAAGTGCAGGAGAAAAGGTTTGAGAAAATCTTCATAACAAGACACGGTCATAGTGTGGAAATCGTACCCTCTGGGATCCAGAGGAAGAATAAATCGATTAATATCTTCCCCCATTCCTGAAGCATGCCAGCCTTCAAAGACAAAAATTACCGGAATTTTGAGTTCCCACATTTTTCGTTGAAGCTCTCCGAGCTTGGATTCAAGTAATTTCATACTTTCTTTATATTCATCGTTTTTTACTGTCATTGACAGATTAATATTCTCAAGCATATCAGGACCCTGCTTTACTTCTAGAATCTATTTTAGTATGTATTATTGTTATCTATCTAAATAATTATTATGATATTTCTCGGGGGTAATATTAAGAATGAGATAATATTAAAAAGTATATATAAATTAAAGATTTTGTGGTTTAATTTATTGTTAGTAAGTTTGGAAATAACTGATTACTTATAGAAAAATCTGAATATATATGGTAAAAACATTAGCTATTGGTTTTATCTACTTTTTGATTTGAATAGTGTACACTTAGTAGAGCTAGAATATTTATATAAATATATCTCGATATATGTATCACTTTGAGAATAACTTTTGGGATTACTTATTGCTGATGAGCCAATATATTCAATTTTTACCACTTTATTTTTAGATGAACTATATATTTTTGTAACTGTGATAGTAATTGCATCACTTATTAATTAATAGTGAGCTTTTATTAATACATATTATATATTCTATAATATGTATTAATAAATAGTACTATGTTTATTACCATTCAATATATATATATATATTTTATAACATGTTATCTATTAAATTTGAAAAATGACTGAACTTATAATTGTATTGATTTATTCAATATATGTTTAAAATAGATATGTTTTGACAAATAATTTTATCGAATCAATTTGCATATTCGAGTATTTAACGAATATTATGATGTATATCTTTTCTTTAATATCTAATAAATTATATCTTTTCGTTGAGTATTATTCAGCATTTAAGGATTATTACTTCTCAAGAGATATATAGTAAATAGAAGGTTTTAAGATACATTCATCATTTTAGCTAATTCTAGGTGGCATCAAATATATTACATTATTTTGAATATTCACTGTAGGATATACATGATTACATACTATAAAAAAATTTTAAAAACTCTATATTGTGATATATATCAAATTGCACATATTCTAAGTTGTCATTTACTGATGAGTCCATCAAAAGATAACTTTACTAAATAATATGTATAAAACATATGATGTCCATCGGCTATTTATATGCAAAAGCGACTTTGCAATGAAAATATCGTTTATTATTTGTACCTTTGATTAAAATAAACATATGTGTATAATTAGCTTTTTCATTTGTAACTGGTAGACTATTTAATCAAAACTATCAAAGAAACACATAGTTAAAAAAAGTGCTACAATTTAAGAAAATTAGGAATTGAACTATAGTAATTTTGGAAGTTTAGCTTACCAGTCATAACTTGTTTATTTTCGTAGAAAAAGATATATTTTATAATCATTACCTTCATTCCTATAGTCATTGAGTATGGGTTTTTGTATTTTATGCACAAATCTTTTTCCATATTTTCTTGCATTTAATATGACGTCTGTCGGCGAAAACTCGTTAATTCCTATAGTATATGTAATAGTCGACTTAACAAAAATGAAGGTAAAACATGATATTCTAACACAAGCAAAAATCATACTCATAGTATATAGGAATAATTTGCAGAATAGGTTTAAAGGGGGTAAACTCTGCCTCAAAGGTTGCTTAATTCAGCTCGAAAACTCCTATATTATTATAGATTATATCTAACGTTTTTTATTATTATAATCTTGCTGATCAGTTCACTTATACTTTGAGTTCAAACTAATCAGGCAGAATTTGCACAGGGAAATATATTTTCAGATGAATTCTCATGGTAATATTATCCTTAAGCAAAAATTGGCAATGGGCATGAGTTCTCAAAAAATGTATGCAGAAGAATAAACAGATATTTATTTCAACTATGGCGAGTGTATTCATTTTTTCATAATTGACTAAACACCTACGTGCATAACTCAAAAATTTTCGATAAAGAAGCAATTATATATTTTTGGCAGTAATATATTGCTATTTTTATATAATATATTCTTAATTGAATAGTGTAGACTTTCCTATCTTAAAAGACAGTAAAACACATATCAAAAATTAGAAAATAAATTAAAATTTGCTAAATATGGAATAAAGACTAAATGACCATCAAATGATGACTATTATAAATTGCTGATTTTTGTAAAGAGATGGATTAAAATCAAACATGGATTTTAATATAACTATTAAAATTAACTTATTAATATATGTTATTAAAATTGATTTAATAATTTTTTCCATAAGGATATATTTATATAATAACTTTTGAGTCGAATAGTGTAGCCTACTAGAGTGAAAAATATAACAAAACATATAGATTATTAATATTCAAATGTGTGAAAAATAAATTCAACTTTGTCAGAATAAACTAAATATTTAATATATTCTATTTGCGAGAACATAATATTCAGGGTTTGATGTTTAAATACTTTTCAAAATAGTATTATTGAATGAAATATATATTTCATATTTAAATTTAATATAAATATATAGATTTAATTCTAATTCACATTATATATAATTAAATTTATTTTTATTCTTTTTATTTATTTTTAGAAATTTAAAAAGATTTTTTTGTAGTAACTTTATATAAGTACATTAAATTAATTATTTATTTTTATTTCTTAGTCAAGCAAGTAAAAGGATAATACAAAACTTAAGTAACGAAATTATAATTCCAACTTGATATCGAATATTTCTTCAAAAAGTTCATATTTTTTACGAGCCCTATATAGATACTGCCTGACTGGAGTTTCATCTTTTGCCCTGGCAAAGAGAGCTTCGATTTCTCCTCTGGAAAATATTACTTCAAGTTTTTTCAGAGGAATTTTCTCAAGCCCTACCCAGTTGTCAATTGTCTGACTGCTTATCGAGATTGGGATTGGAAGCAGAAAAACAGGAGCTTCGTCCACCCAGTTCCATCCGGAATCATAGATATTTACATAAAAAGAGCCGCATGAAATGCATTTTGTTACGACTGCAATTGTTTTCCCCGCAGAGTGATAACTGAGGCTCATAAGAATAGAGTCACAGTTACTGCAGTTTCCAATCTCATTTTCTTCCAGGCTGTACGCAGGCAATTGATTATCTTCAATATAAAGATTGTTTTCTTTGAGATCATAGCTATATTTCATATCATTCGCTCCTGGATAAAATTGAGACAAAACTTAAAATATTAGCCTCCAATGCTTTTATTACTTCATTTCTTCTGTCTAAATGTTATAAACCTATTAATATTGATCGGGTATATATGTTCCCCGTTTTTGAGGGGTTTCAGAAAATTAAAATGAATAAATACATAATTTTCCTACGATTCGTATCACTAATATTCGATTAACACAATTTTTTGGGAAGATGTTACTAAAATAAAGAAAATCATTGTCATAGGATGCGTAATATAATTAAGTTACGCTAAATTTCTAAAGGTCATTAAATTTATCTATTACAATATATTATTTTTGTAGTAGTAAACGGTATAAAATCGACATATTTAAATTGTAAAATCCTAAATGTCTAATAAAAATTGTATTTGTAAGTTAATTAATAAATACTAAACATTTTTTGAGAAGGATTCTAAAAATGAGTAATATATCTTCTAATTATTCATTCAAAGGGATTACTGAATCTGTTTCTCAATTAGGTTCAACTTCTTCTGGTTTATCTAATGGAGAAAAACTCTCTATTTTGATAACTCTACTTTTAGCATTAATAGGTGCTTCTTATACAATTTACAAAGAGCACAAAAACCAGCATGAAAAGCTAAATGGGTTATTTACTCTTGCTTGGAAAAATTCTAGCTCAATAAAACCATACGAAATCTTAGGCAATAGACCTTTTAAAAAATATTATTATTTAAGAGATGAAGACAAAAAGGTTAGAGATTGTCTTGAAAACGAAAAATGTGTTTTAATTGTAGGTTCACCTCTTGGCGGGAAAACCAGAATGGTCTACGAAGTCTTGAAAAAATCAAAGAAATATAATCTAATTATTCCAAGAACTAAGGACATAGATATAGAATCCTTCACTTTGCCTAAACAACTGAAAGTTTGGAAACCTAAACTGATGTTAATCGATGATTTACATCGTTTTGCAGAACAACAAAATTTTGAGTATTTATTTGAAATTTGTCGAAAAAACAAAATTAATCTTATTGCAACCTGTCGCTCTGGAATAGAATATGAAAAAACGAAGAAAATAATGTTAGATAAGAATATCAATTTAGAAACAGAAATTTTTGACAAAATTATAGAAATAGAAGAGATTTCAGAAAAACAGGGTAAAAAGGTAGCAAAAGAAGTAGATGGAAATTGGAATAAAATTAGGTTCAATAGAACCATAGGCTCAATTTTTATGCCTTTAGCTGAAATGCATAAAAGATTTAAAGAATGTGCCCCTGAGGAAAAATCAATTTTAAAAATAATCAAAAAACTTTACATCTGTGGAGTTTATGATGAAGGTCAAATTTTCCAATTAGATCAAATTAAAATCGTTTCCGGAAATGAAGGTATAAAAAAAGAAAAATATCAGTGGGAAGAACTTGTACAAAATCTCTGTGAGAAAGAGTTTATAAAAATAGAGAAAAAGGAAATAGACAGGATCTGGGCTGAAGAGGTATATCTTGAAGATATTATAGAATTGAACTATTCTGAACTTTGTATATTCCAAGAATTATTATCAAATTTTGAAAGATTCCCTGAAATTTTGGTTAAAATCGGAAACAGAGCATATGAAATAGGTTCTGTAAAATTACAGAAAGCTGAGTATATAAAGATGGCAATAAAAGCATATCAAAATGCTTTGAAAATATCTACAGAAGAACAGTTACCAATGGATTATGCGATGATCCAGAACAACATTGGAAATGCATATAGAACACTGGCAGAAATTGAAGATAAAACTCAAAACTCCAAAAAGGCAATAGAAGCACATCAAAATGCTCTAAAAATAAGAACTGCGGAACAGTTTCCAATGGATTATGCGATGATCCAGAACAACATAGGAGCTGCATATAATACACTGGCAGAAATTGAAGATCAAGCTCAAAACTGCAAAAAGGCAATAGAGATCTATCAAAATGCTCTGAAAATATATACAGAAGAACAGTTTCCAATACAATATGCTATGACCCAGAACAATATTGGAAATGCATATGTAACGTTAGCAGAAGTTGAAGACAAAACTCAAAACTGTAAAAAGGCAATAGAATCATATCAAAACTCTCTGAAAATCAGAACTTTGGAACAGTTCCCAATGGCTTATGCGACGACTCAGAACAACATTGGAGTTGCATATGAAAAATTGGCAGAAGTTGAAGATAAAGCTCAAAACTGCAAAAAGACTATAGAAGTGTGTCAAAATGCTCTGAAAATATATACAGAAGAACAGTTTCCAATACAATATGCAGCGACACAGAACAACATTGGAGTTGCATACGTTAGACTGGCAGAAGTTGAAGATAAAGCCTCAAACTGCAAAAAAGCTATAGAAGCATGTCAAAATGCTCTAAAAATAAGAACTGAAGGACAATTTCCAATGGATTATGCAATGACTCAGAACAACATTGGAAATGCATACAAAACGCTATCAAAAGTTGAAGATAAAGCCCAAAACTGCAAAAAGGCAATAGAATCATATCAAAATGCTCTGAAAATATCTACAGAAGAACAATTTCCAATACAATATGCAATGACACAAAGCAATATTGGAAATGCATATGGAACGCTGGCAGAAGTTGAAGATAAAGCACAAAACTGCAAAAAAGCAATAGAGACCTATCAAAATTCTCTGAAAGTATATACAGAAGAAAAGTTTCCAATGGATTATTCGATGACCCAGAACAACACTGGAAATGCATATGTAACGCTAGCAGAAGTTGAAGATAAAGCCCAAAACTGTAAAAAGGCAATAGAATCATATCAAAACTCTCTGAAAATCCGAACTTTGGAACAGTTACCAATGGATTATTCGATGACCCAGAACAACACTGGAAATGCATATGTAATGCTAGCAGAAGTTAAAGATAAAGCCCAAAACTGCAAAAAAGCAATAGAAGCATATCAAAATGCTCTGAAAATCAGAACTTTGGAACAGTTTCCAATGGATTATGCGATGATCCAGAATAACATTGGAGTTGCATATATAACGTTAGCAGAAGTTGAAGATAAAGCCCAAAACTTCAAAAAGGCCATAGAGGCATTTCAAAATGCTCTAAAAATATATACAGAAGAACAGTTTCCAATGGATTATGCAATGACTCAGAACAATATTGGGGCTGCATATGGAACGCTGGCAGAAGTTGAAGATAAAGCCCAAAACTGCAAAAAGGCAATAGAGATCTATCAAAATTCTCTGAAAGTATATACAGAAGAAAGGTTTTCAATGCACTATGCGAGGACACAAAACAACATGGGAATTGCATATAGAAAGCTGGCAGAAGTTGAAGATAAAACCCAAAACTGCAAAAAAGCAATGGAAGCATTTCAAAATGCCCTGAAAATAAGAACAGTGAAACAGTTTCCGATACACTATGCAATGACTCAGAACAACATAGATCGCCTTATCAATTTCTGTAAAACCAACAACATTGAAATAATTAATACAGAAAACTGACACTCTCTCTTCTTTCCTCTACATATTCAGCTAATTCAAAACCTTTCCTTTCTATTACTTTCCTTCTCGGGATAAGTTTCCCTTCATATTCTATTCTCTTACCCATTCGGGTTTCATAAGCTTTACTTAACTTATCTGTCCCTCCCTCCCGTAACCTGAGAGAATAATTATTCATTCTCAAAAAATCACTTTTAGGAGCTCTATAACCTTTTGAAAGTAATCTATATACTACTACGTCTACTTCTCCTCTAAAAATCTCCTGTAGATCATATGCTAAACTCCGCTTTTCATTTCTCATTTCATGCAAAAAGCCGATACACTATTAATATTGATCCCTTTTTAATAAAGTATATGGCTTCATAGTTCCTATGGCCTGGACAAGTAATCTCTTTTTCGAGACAGGATGCAGAATCATGCCGTAAACTTCATCAGG
>CAZCKG010000028.1:0-14978 GCA_964498825.1 uncultured Methanosarcinales archaeon | reverse complement strand
GAAGGCTCGATAATTAATGTTGAAGACCCTAACAGAAATGAAGAAACTTGCTTTTTATTTTCGTTGCTATTTTCATTAGAACCCCAAAGATTTGATTTCAGGTTTTCGAATAGATAATTAAAGCCAAGAATATAGATTAAGGAAAATATATAGAACATATCCCTCTAAATACAAGTATTCACGGAATACATATATAATTGAAAGGCATTATCAATAGATATAGAGAAATGATATAGAAGCACCAACAAAGTTATACAAAACTCAAAAAATGAAGGAGAATCCCTATGCTCCAAAATGGAAAAATTAAAGGCTTAATCTTTGACTGTTATAAAACCCTAATAGATATCAAAACTGATGAGGGGAGCCGGGAGACAAACGAAAGGGTAAGCAAATGGTTACTCTATCAGGGAGTTAAGATAGAACCCGAAAGGCTCAGAGAAACATACAAATGGAAAGTTGTTGGTAGGCTTGGAAACTCAGGCCAGCAGCATCCTGATATCCGAATAGAGGATATTTTTGCGGAGATCTGTGCAGAAAACGCCTTTAGAGAAATCGACCCCTACTGGCTTGGGATTGAAACGGCCAAAGTCTTCAGAACCGCATCGTTAAGAAGACTCGAAGCCTACCCGCAGAGCCTCCGCCTTCTCGAAAAATACAGAAATGTTCCGAAATGCATTGTTTCCAATGCCCAGAGAGTTTTTACTGAACAGGAACTGCGTTTTCTGGGTCTGTATGAACGCTTCAACTTCACGATTATGTCTTCTGATCACTATTTCAAGAAACCTGACACCCGGCTCTTCAAGATGGCTCTCGACGGTCTCGGGCTTGAGCCCTGGCAAGTGCTCTCTATAGGGGACACACCGGAAAACGATATTTATCCACCTCAGAGTATCGGAATGAATGCAATGCATATCCGGGATGCCTGGAGATATGCGTAAATGAGTATACAAAATAATAAGCGATCTCTTCCAAACACTATACAGCTAAAAAATACTATCGGATTAAGAACACAAAAACTGTGACTCATTAAAAATTACCTAACTTTTTTGCTGTTGCAAACTTACGGTTATTCAACATTAACTACTTTTAGAAGTTGAATAAAATATTTTCTTTCTGAAAAACTCCCCCATAACAAATTGAGATTAAAAGAAACCTGATTTTATACTTCTTATATTAAATGGACAGTCAGAAATTTCTATTCTACCCAAAACCAGATATATTTAAATAATCGCAAGCACTCTAAAACCCAAGAAATTCTTATACTATTTTCCAATCATGGAGTGTCTTTATGACAGAATCGGAAATTCCAAAAGAATATAATGCAAATGAGATTGAAGAAAAGTGGATGGAGAAGTGGGACCTCTCCATGTATCACTTCAATTGGGGAGAGGATACACGCCCCCAGTATATTATCGACACCCCACCTCCTTATCCTACGGGCAATTTCCATATCGGAAATGCACTTAACTGGTGTTATATTGACTTTGTTGCCCGATATAAACGCATGCGCGGTTTTAATGTAATGTTCCCTGAGGGCTGGGACTGCCACGGCTTGCCTACTGAAGTCAAGGTCGAAGAAATTAACGGGATAACTAAAAACCAGGTTCCTCGTGCAGAGTTCAGGAGAATGTGCAGGGAACTAACCGCAGGAAATATCGACAAAATGCGCAAAACAATGCTGCGCCTTGGATTCTCTGTGGACTGGAGTAACGAATTCATCACTATGGAGCCCTCTTACTTCGTAAAAACACAGAAGTCTTTTGTCAGAATGTATAATGGTGGGCATATTTATCATGAGGATCACCCTGTCAACTGGTGTCCTCGCTGTGAAACTGCCATTGCTTTTGCTGAAGTAGAGTATGACCAGGGACAAACAAAACTTAACTTTGTTCACTTTGACAAAGTAGATATTGCAACCACCAGGCCTGAACTGATGGCAGCCTGCGTTGCAGTTGCAGTTAACCCCAAAGACGATCGCTACAGCCAGCATATTGGAAAGGATATTACAGTCCCGATCTTCGGACAGAAAGTAACTCTGATTGCTGACGAAGCTGTTGAGCCTGAGTTCGGTACAGGCGCTGTCATGATCTGTACTTTCGGAGACAAACAGGATGTTCGCTGGTGGGCAAAGTACGGGCTTCCCCTCATAAAAGCAATCGATAAGCAGGGAAAGATGACAAAAGCCGCTGGTAAGTACGAAGGAATGAGCATTCCAGAGTGCAGGCAGGCTGTTATTTCCGACCTTAAGTCTGCTGGCTTCCTCTATGATCAGAAACCCCTGGAGCAAAATGTCGGGCTCTGCTGGCGATGCGACACCCCAATAGAAATTCTCTCCGAGCCCCAGTGGTTCGTAAAGATTAACCATGAGGGCATCCTGAAGGCTGCAGATGAGATTAACTGGTATCCTGAGTATATGAAAGTCAGGCTCCAGAACTGGACAGGCACTATGGAATGGGACTGGTGCATTTCCAGGCAGAGGATCTTTGCAACCCCTATCCCTATATGGTACTGCAAGCAGTGCGGCGAAGTCATGATTGCAGAAGAGAGCTGGCTTCCTATTGATCCGAATGAAGCTGCTCCAAAGAAGGCCTGTGCCTGCGGTTCAACCGAATTTGAGCCCGAAACAGATGTGCTGGATACCTGGATGGATTCCTCGATTACGGCATTACATGTCACTGGCTGGGAAAGTGAGCATGATCTCCGCCTGCCTGCGCAGATCAGGCCTCAGGGACACGACATTATAAGAACCTGGGCTTTTTACACAATCCTGAGAAGCCTGGCCCTCGAAGGAAAGAGGCCCTGGGACTCTATAATGATTAACGGGATGGTTCTCGGGCCTGACGGGCATAAGATGAGCAAATCTCTCGGAAATGTCATATCCCCCGAAGAAGTAACCACACAGTACAGTGCAGACGCTTTCAGGCAGTGGGGCGCAGTTGGCGGCTCTACAGGCTCGGATGTAATGTTCCGCTGGAAAGATGTGGTTTCAGCTTCCCGTTTCCTCCAGAAGATGTGGAGCATCTACCGCTTCTCAATGTCCCACCTGAAGGACTTTGAGCCTGAAGATGTCGAAAACTTCCCTCTTGATTCCCTCCTTACAATCGACAGATGGCTCCTCAGCAAGCTTAACAGGCTTGTGGACACTGCCACCAAAGAGCTTGACGGATACCAGTTTGACTCTACATTCAAAACCATCAGAGGTTTTGCCTGGGAAATCCTTGCAGACAACTATCTGGAGCTTGTAAAAGGCAGGCTCTATGGAGACGACCCGGCAGGCAGGAGAGCAGCACAGTATGTGCTCTACAGGACAATGAAAACTCTCTCACTTTTGCTTGCGCCTTTTATACCTTTCTTTGCAGAGGAGCTGTATTCCAGGTTCAACGATGAAAGCGTTCACACACAGGCCTGGCCAGCAGTAGATGAAAATCTAATAAGCGAAGAAGCCGAAGCCTCAGGAGAATTGATAAAAGGCATCACGAGCGAAGTCCGCAGGTACAAGTCCGATCTTGGAATGGCCCTCAACGCCCCTCTGAAAAAGATCGAGATATACAATGCAAATATTGATACCGGGGACATTGCAGGAGCTACAAACTCAGAAGTTGAGTTGATGGAAGGAGCTCCGTCCTTTGAATACGTGCCCGTGGAAGTTAAACCCAATATGGGGCTTCTTGGACCTCGCTTCAGGAAGGACGCGGGCGCGGTTGTAAAAGCCCTTAAAGCAGAAGAACCTGCAGCCATCGAAGCTCAGGCAGCCTCAGGAAAAATAACAGTTACCGTAAACGATGAGTTAATCGAACTCGACCCGGAAACCGTGGAGATAAGAAAAGAAGTAATCTCTGGTGGCAGAGAAGTTGACGTGCTTGAAGTTAGCGGTGCTGTTGTTGTAATTGTAAGGTAAGCAAACGCTTACCTTTTTCATTTAAGATCTGTACGCTTATTTTTAGAAATTAAGGATTTTTTTATTAACAGCACTCTTTTTAAATAATTTTTAAAATTTAAATATTCTCAAAATGCCCTTATCTTCTAATCAGCATCATAGAAAAGGAGAATATAAGAAGCGCTGCATAGAATATCACGCCAGGATCGAACCTATTATATAATGACAGCCAGGTGTATACAAGCATTGATCCTGAAAATACTGCTAAAAACATAAGTCCTATATATTTTGCATCTATCATTTTCATCACTTACTTTTTTCTTATTGTGGGGGTGTTTAAAATAAAAGAATAATGGATAATTGTAGATTTATTTTAATGAAGTAATATAACACTTTCCGACTTTATAAACTTTCCGAATCTGAAAGTAAGTTCTGTGGTATGGAACCTAAACTAATTCTGCTAATTCATATAATTTTATAATTAATCCCAAATTTCTTTTACAAATCCAAAAAAGAGATTAAACGTAGAAAGCACGGAAAACATGTAATAAGAATATATGGGCAGAGATCTTAAGCTCCTTCCGCATTTCTGCGATTACGTTTTCTTGATTGGGTCTTCGATGCCCATCCACGTTTTCCGCAGCTACAGAAACAAGAGCGGATTTCTCTGTGCCCTTGATAGTGGAAACTTGAATTTTTCTGGCGGCTGAAGGTATTTTTCCCTACAGCCTTTAGTTAAGTGCAAATATTTACATCAAAAGCTATAATCAATTATGGTTAGAACGTTGCCTATATGTTTTCAAAGTTCTGCTAACATCCTCAAGCTCAGATTTTATTAATTTCACGTCAAGATTTTCACCTTTCATGGAAGTCATGAAGTCAATTTTATTCTCATTACTAATTACAATATCTTTCTTTAGAGAATCAAGTAAACTATCACGTTCATCAGCTAAAGCTATCTTTTCAGCGCCGGTATTGAATAATAGATCATCTTGAGGCTGTTCATCATCCATTTCCCCGAATCCAATGTCAAATTCACTATCATCGAACGTTAAATCGCTGTTTAATGATGCTGCATTATTATCTTTAGTGGAATTTTTATTATCTTTTATACTGCTAGCAGTAGACATTTCAGTTAAAAGATCATCCTCAAAATCAAACTCGTCCTTTTTGGACCCCACTATCTGATCAACGTCAAAACTACTGACTTTGTTATCTTTGCCAAATTTTGAAGTTCCTGCTTTCTTATCGGATTGAAGAGCAGATTTTCCACTATTGAGATTCTCTCCTTTACTACCCCTTGGTAAAGAAAGAAGTGAAAGTTTACCTTTCAAATTACTAAAAATTTTATTGATTCCATTCTCTGATTTCAAATATTTTGTATCACTATTATTAAAATTATTTTTGCTAGCTTTTTTTGGAACTAAGCCGCTGAGTTTATTACTAAGCTCTGAAAAGACATTCGAACCCTTAGAGCCGAAATTCACTTTTTTTTCACCCATATCAAATGAAGGCTTTAACTCTCTGGATTTCAATGAATTTTCATCTTTATCTTCGTTTTTATTTTTATATATATCAAATAAAGTGGTTATACCCATTACTGCAAGAGTTACAAAAACCCCTACAAAGATAGTAAAATTTGTTTCGATTGTATTGACTAAATCCATGTTTTACACCCCTGTTGTCATATTTGCCGCTAATCCGTCAAAAGAAAACGTACTGGCTACTATCGGAGGTACTACGATCATTAATATTCCCGATGTTAAGAACAAACTCATACCATAGTATATTGCCATGTACATTGGCCCTCCTTTAACAGCAACAATTGCTAACGTGTTGGCTATTGTGAGAATTATTATTGTCACTACAACGAATTGCCCCAATAATTCAACAGGAACCCCTCCAAATATGCCCAGATTCATACCCCCTAAACCACCCGGAATTCCTTCAAGCTCCGAGCCAGAGATATTGAACTGAACAAAAAGCTTTGATATAATAGTTGTAAAAACGGTAAGAATCTGACCCATGAATAGAAGAAGAGCAACCATTGATACGTGTAGAGGTATAACAAGATTGGCAAATGCCTTTGATATCCGGTCTCTTTTCATTCTCAAAAGCACCAGCTCAAGATTAGAAGAACTCACAAGTTCTCCTACCGTTCCTGCATTTCCTCCTAAATTTATAGCATCTACGAACACACACGTCAATTTGTAGATCAGGTAACTGCCAGTTTCTCCAACGAATTTATCCCAGCATAGTTTAGGGTCAAGACCGGAAGCCAGCCTCTTGTAAAGGATCTGACTCATGTCTTTAAGCTCGCCCATGTTCTTTGGATCTATCTTTAAAAGAGCCTTAGGAACTGTCAGCCCCGAACCACTAACAATGGACCCAAGACTCCTTATGAATGTTGTGAAACTTTCGTCTCTTTTATCAATTTTAACAGTATCTCTATCTGCTTTTATCCCTACAGGTACCATTACCAGGCCTGCCAGAATCATACCAATTCCCTTAATATCGACGTAAAAGTCAATAGAGCCAATGAAAGCTGGTAACACTGTAAGTAATAAGAGAAATAAGCCAGAAAGTATAAGCGTGTGAGGAAGCCACTTATGGATAAATTCCTGCTCTGTTGATTTTATTTCCAAACCGTGAACTCTGGAATCTTTAGGGGATGCTCTAAACAGTAAGGCTACCCCGCCAAATGCCATTAAAGCTACAATAAACATTGTGGAATACAGTGTTCTCTCCGGGCTACCCAGATTATATAAGATTACGGAAAGCAGGACAATTATGGCTATAAGAGATGTGGAAACAAGAAGTGCCGTGTAAGCATTTGCCCACTCTTTCGTAGTCTCGAGCTGCCTTTCGAATTCGTCTTTTCTTTTTGTCTTAAATAATATCCATTCTTTAGTGAGAAACTCGTTATCAGGTTCTCCTGCAGAAATAGCATTTGATAATCTATTAAAAAGTTCCCTTAATCTTTCATTGGTTACTTTTTCGGAAATGAGTTCACACGCGTGAGCGTAATCATAATGCCAGTTCTGAGCCAGTTCCCGGATCTGATTAAAGTAGATACTCGGGCAATATTCTTTTTTTCCAGAGATACTTACAAAGATTTTATCTCTTGTTAGATTAGCCGTTGAAATTGATGCCATATAAGTAAGCGAAAAAAGCAAATCGTTACTCATATAGATTTCATTCTTATAGTGTTCGAATTTGAGCAGAAGCTCGTCAAGAATAGATTGTGAATTAGACTTTCTGCGGAAAATATTTTTTATTCCAGATAATTCCATCTAAATCACCGTTTTTAGAATTGGATTCTCAGCATACCGTGTTTTGTAATCTTTGCAACGGTATTAAAGAAGTCGTAATAACTTGTAACTCCTTCATCGTTGAGCTTCTCCAGTATTTTTGCTCTTTTTTCAATTTCTTCATAAATAACCTTCTTCTTCCTGCCGGGAATTCCAAGCTTTGTAGCTATTTTTTGCTCTAGAAGATAGGAACTTCCCATTGCACTGAAAACAAAGGAGTCAGTGACAGGATCCCAGGAAAAAGCTTCAATAAAAGAAATTCCGCCTTTATCCGGGTTAAAACCCAGAACTTCGTTTACACTGAGCACCCTTCTCACAAGTTTACCATCCGGTCTCCTGACCGCGGACTGGATTAAAACGAAATTCAGGTTGTCGATATAAGTTTTAGGAATGTTGATAGGATCAGCCGTAACTCTCTGAATTAGTTTTTCCACAGTAGCTGCGTGAAAAGTTGACATAACAGGGTGGCCTGTCTGCATAGCCTGAAATGCGACGTTCCCTTCAACACCTCGGATTTCTCCTACCAGAATATAGTTTGGCCTCTGCCTCAATGCTGCCTTGAGCAGGTCAAACATAGTAACGTCAGAACCGCTTCCTTCTCCAGTTTGACCGCCTCCTCGCGTACTACCTCTGGTGGATTCTCTTGTCCAGTTTTTGTGAGGAATCTGCAGTTCAGGAGTATCTTCAATTGTGACTATTTTTGAATCAGGGTTTATAAATGCTGTAATCCCGTTCAATGTGGTTGTTTTACCGCTTGCGGTTTCACCGCATATAAAACCGCTCATACCTTCAGAAATGAGGATCCAGAGATAAGCTGCAACCATGTAATTCATAGTTCCGCTTTTTACGATCTGAACAATACTGAATGGAGTATCATTGAACTTCCTTATGGTAAAATTACTTCCGTTTTTACTTATATCGTCACCATAAACGATGTTAATCCTGGACCCATCCGGAAGCGTGGAGTCTACGATAGGATTTTTGAAAGTAATGGGCTTTCCAATCCTTTCTGCAAGCCTTATGATATATTGATTAAGTATGTCACCATCGTTAAATTCAATAATACTTCTCAAGCCTTTGAACACTTTATGTTCAATGAAGATGGGACCCAAACCGTTACATGTAATATCTTCAATATGGCTGTCATGGATATACGGATCAAGAAAGCCCACCCCAATTTTATCCCTGATAATTGAATATTTTAAAGCATCATAGTATTCTTTAGACAGGTAAATATGGTCATCCTTTTTTTTGCTTCCACCGAAAAAGGATTTAGAGAAAGACGATTTTTTGACACCTGAGCCGGAGTCTGTAACTGGCTTGTGATTACCTATTACACAAATATCGTCAAGGGCCTGTCTTAATATCTTCTCTTTTTCTTCAAGATTCTCAGGATCAAACTCAATCCCTGTAAGGTGATCTACAAGTTTGATTTCCAATTCTGTGATGAGGCTTCCAACTCCTGTAAGAAGTATGGGCTCTATCGGAATATAGAAATTCCTTACATCGTTTTTATTCGGATAGATGTGTACATAGGTCTGGTCACTGACTTTGTAGATCAGATTGAGATCCGCTATATCACCATGTTTTGATTCGAGCTTGGGGATATACCTCGGTATACCGATTGTATCGATTGGGAGAATATGCAGGTACTCCAGAAGATGAAGATTAGTTTCAACTTCTTTTTTCATTTCAGGAGGTAGAATCTTGTAAAGGTTACATGTTTTCAGGTTTGAGTGGTCGTGTCCTTCGTACTTTTTTGGTTTAAAAGGAAAGTTTGTGTATACCCCGGTTGCATGACCGTCTTCAAGAATGAGTTTTTCCTCAATATTTTCCATGTATATCCCGTGTGATAATTTGAAATAGTGTTATACCTTGGCCTGCGAGATCGGAATTATTTTTAATCCGAATCCGGGTTGAACTTCAAAACTCACTATATTACCTGTGCTTTTCTTAGCGCCTCTTATTTTTGAAACTTCCATGACGCTAATGTATCGGTCAGTGAGCTGCTCCTTTCTGAGAAATAGGTGACAATCACAAGCAGATCTGATTCTTACAAGCGTGTCTTCTTTGAAAGCATGCTGGTGCAGGGTGATGAGAATCGTATATCCTCTGTCACAGAGATTTTTCAAACTTGTTAGAAATTCAAGGATATTATCTTCAGCAGAATAAGTAGTAAACATCGTGAGAGAATCAACTATAATGACTTTTTCCCTTACACTCTTGATATGATTTATAAGAAGATGCAGAGTCCCTTTCATCTGCTCGGAAGTCCATTCGACACCTTCAAGGTGGACAGGAAAGATTCTGAAATAGCCCCATGCATAAAAATCCGAGATATCAAGGCTAAGGCTGTCCATTTGCGCAAGCATACTTTTAACAGTATTTTCAGTCGAATAGTATGCTATTTTATAAAGCTGGTTCAAGCCACCATAGGTCATTTGCTGGCAAAGTACACTCTTTCCAGTATCGTTTTCTCCTTCAATGAGCACAAGAGAACCTAAAGGAATACCCTCACCCAGTTTTTTATCAATTTCATCATTGCCGCTCGAAAGAATATTCTTTTTCTCTTCTGTTTGTGCCAGTATTTGTCCCATTTTATCCACCTATCATACTGTATACTCTTTGGAAGAAACGATACCATTATCTGTGCTAACTTTCACAAGCAAATTTTCCCCAGGATCAAATGGAGTTGATAATTCAATTTCGATACTTTCGTGTGGGTCAAGGATACCAGGATTCAGGAGACCTTCATTGTAAGTAATTACATAACCGTTATTATTAGTGAAATATGAAGCTTCGACGTTGTTAACCACAACGATATCCCAGAGAGCGAAGTTATCTAATTTGGTCTCTCCAGTGTTATTAACGGTCAAATGAACGTGATTATCCCCATCAAACGTTATGCTCGATACCTCAATACTGGTATGAAGCCTTTCCATTGTTGATTGAGAAATTGCAATATATCCATTATAGGAAGTTTCAACAAGATTACTGGCTCCCATTGTTAAAGTCCCCGCCACAATTAAAATCGTGCCAACTGCAAAGAACGCTACGATTACGGTTTCAAGACCCATAGTATCCCCGAGATCACTTTGAGAATTTATCCGTTGCAGATACCCCGTTGTAAAGGAAAAAGGTAATCTGATAAGTGGCACTTGGCAGAGAATCGAAGTTTATTACTGCCTTAATTGTTTCCCCACGGTTCCATGTATCGCCGCCCCCATTCACAAGAGTGTAGTCCCAGGATGGATTTGAACCGGCTTGAAAGCCAGGATTAGAGTAACCTGAAGAAGATAATACAAAGACATCAGAATAACCTAATTGTGAAAGAGGAATGTCCGATGACCCAACATTTTTAATCCAGACCGTAACAGTAGTAGCTTCTGGATAAATAAATATAATATCAATATCTGTTTTAAACTGGTCCCCCATATTACGTGCAATAGAATTATAAGAGCCAGAGAGATCGTATACGGACGGAATAACAGCATTAACAAAGGCAACTACAGCTATAACACTCGCTATTAAGAGTATTGCTGTAGTTATTACTTCCTTTGCCATAGTTTTTCACCGTCACATTATAAAATATTGATTCATAGTTATGGATCGTATCTGAAAAGGCAAAAAATCCATTCTAACAGATTTGAGATTCAGAATTTTTTCTGCGCTTTTCACGAACTGCCCCCCGCGGTTCGTTATCGCTCAAAACATAATCCAGCACCTTGGAATCAAGAGACATATCATCAGGGTGGAGTATGTGATAAAGCCTGTAGAGATCCATTACTGCACCGTCAAGGTCATTGCTCTTATCCAGTAATTCAGTGAGCTTAAGGACGATTTCTTTTATATCGCCTTTAATATACCCTAACAGGAAGAAGATGTCAACAAGTTCCGTTATGGTCTCATAATCATATCTCTCGACCATGTCCTTGCTCCAGACAATAGTCTTGTAAAAGGACATAGGATCAATAAGTCTAGAGTCCGGGATATTAGGTAGCGCTTTAGCAGCCTGTTTTAAGTCCTCAAAGGCCTTTTTTGGAGCCGATTCAACCGGAACCTGTTTCTTATTATCAATGATTTCCGGTTCATCCTCTATCTCTTCTTCTTTGGGAAGCTTATCCTCAGTTTTAGGTTCATCCGAAGCTTTAGGAGGAGTAGAAGAACTTACAATGGCACCCGAGATAGTAGCAATACCCTGAATATTCTGGAATGGGTTTTCAAGCACACCCATTGTCTCCCTGATATCCATAAGGAGAGTCTTTATTGAGCCTTTGATCTCAGCTACCTCTTCTTCAAGTTTTGCGACTTTGGATTCTATGGTGTCGCTTTCAGCTGCAGCTACAATTTTATCAATATCTGATTGATCAAAAGCTATATTGCTATTCATTATATCACCAAAACTGTAGCATAAAAAAATGAAAAGATAATGACACTCAGTTGAGTGTCATTACTGCTTCAATCTTAGACGAGTGTCATTATATCAGGGATTGCTGCAGGCGCCTTCCTGTGGATTGTATAGGTAGCTCCCTGAGGTGGTTTGATTTCAAGCTGGAATTCGTCGTTAGCATTCACATTATAGGCAGCTATAGGAACGTTAACTTCGAATTTCTCACCCCTGTCTATAAGGTTATCGCCATTTTCGTTATACTTAGCTGGTATGGTGAATCCAGCAGCGAGTTTTAGATCAGTTGCTGCTGTATCTGGGGCCGAATAAACTATCAGGGTTTTTGACATATCCACTGATGAACCGCCTGAAGTCAGCTGCAAGAACAAAGTGACATCGTTTATTTCGACGTTATCTGTACTTTTAGCAATTACATCCCCACTCAGTTCAACACTGCTGCTTGCCTGAGTTACACCTGTGTGCACGACTTCCTGGCTTTTCTGAGTTGTATAGAAGCCTGCTCCCAGCATGACATAGCTGAAAACTGCAGCTACGACCACAAAGGCCACCAGTACGATTGCTGCTTCAAGTCCTGTGAATCCATTATTATCTTTTGTAAATTTGTTCCACATTACAGATCACCTCAGTAGACCGGATAATAATTATCCTCGACAAGTGCAGCAGGCATTGTTCTTGTGAGAACAAGAACCGCACCCTCTGGTGGTTTTAACTCAAGCTTGAATTTTTCGTTTATTGCAGGTAAAGTCTTGGCACCAGTACTACCGGCAGTTAATTGCGCAATGTCAACTACCACCTTATATTTTTCATTTGCAGTAAGCAGATTGTCTGCAGTTCCAGTAGCAACGACTCCAGTGTAAACCCACCCATTTGTTATGGTCCAATCAGCAACTGGAAGGACGACTGGTCCTTTAGTAACTGGAGTTGCGCCAGTATCTACTACGTATTCCTCTGTAGCGAAATCGTCATCATCTGTGTAGGTAAGGATTGTCTTATCCATATCCACAGGAGTTCCACCGGCAGTGTTGGTAATATAGAATGTAATCTGACTTGCAGCACCGCCACCTGTACCTCCTCTAACGATTACGTCTCCAGAAGGTGCAATACTGCTGCTGGCCTGTGTTACCCCCGTATGAACGACTTCTTGACTTTTCTGGGTTGTATAGAACCCCGCTCCCAACATGACGTAGCTGAAAACTGCAGCTACGACAACAAAGGCTATCAGCACGATTGCTGCTTCTAACCCCGTAAACCCATATTCATTTTTCTGAAATTTATAAGACATAATAATTCACCCTTGTAATATGGTGTGATTATTATATTACAGATTATAATATCGCAGATTAGAATATAAATGTTTCGAGAGTTAAATAGGTAACAATATATAAAAATTAAATAGAAAAAGTAAAAATTATTTGAAAATTTGGGCTAAAAATCGGAGAGTGAGTGTGAAAAATTGACAAAGACTAATTTAATAATCCAGTTGATTATCATTATTTCTGACATTAGATCTCACATTCGAGAAAGAAAAAAATATTTATCAAGATTTCGCTCCAAGCACGAAATACCTACTTACTTTATAAAAATATTCTTTAGTAATTAAGTTAAAAAATTTACTAAGAAGAGAGTAAAAAATAGGAAAAAACTGTTCTGTAGAAGCATCAATTTAAGTTTAAAGTAGAAAGAAATAGTTTTTTATAATTACTAATTATCTTAATTTAAGATTATTCCCCTCAAAAATATAAACAGAAAAATTATACAAACCCGAATTATTACTCTTCCGAGTTGCGTCATTCGAGCTGTACCGCCTGAATTACATCACCCGAACTACTATTGAGAGCATCGGAAATAGAAGATTTGCTTAGAATTGGATGTAATCGCAACAGTAGACAGACCTTTTTTTCTCGATTGGCTGATCTACAAAGTGAACACTAAGCTTCTCTAAACAGAAAATTTACAAAAATCAAACTACGAACCACTAAAAGCGCAGAAAACAGAGAATTAAAGTTGTTCTGGCGCATCCGACTACAAGCAAAGGGGCATTTTCTCTCCACTACTCAAAAAATAACGAAAAATTTGGGATAAACTTGATCTCAGCAAATTCACAATAAAATAATAGCGTATAAAATACAGATTAACTTTAACAATTTTGGAGGAAATTAGCCCCCGCAAGCTGAGACTAAAATGAAAAAAATAATGGCACTCAGAAGAGTGTCATTATTGAACTTGTTATAGATCGATCAGTAGAGAGCCTGTACCGCACCAATAGAGGGAGGTGCTGTCCGGTGAAGAGTATAGGTAGCTCCTTGAGGAGGTTTGATTTCAATCTGGAATTGATCGTTAGGCCCTATACTTGCACCACCATCTGCATTGGCTATATCATTCACATTGAGTTCAATCTGGAATTTCTCGAACCTATCAAGAAGGTTGTCGCCTGCAGCGCCGCCTCCATTAAACCTATTTGTTATAGCGAAAGCGGTTGCACTGGAGGGAGCACCAACAACTAAGTCGGTTGGAGTTACATCTGGAGCGGAGAAAACGATAAGAGTTTTATCCATATCAACTGATGAGCCTCCACAAGTCAATTGAAGGCACAAATCGACGGTAGTAATTTCATTAGCAGCACCATGAGCAGTTACATCTCCACTCAGCTCTACACTGCTACTTGCCTGCTGTACCCCTGTGTGCACAACTTCCTGGCTTTTCTGGGTTGTATAGAACCCAGCTCCCAACATAACGTAGCTGAAAACTGCAGCTACGACAACGAAAGCTACGAGAACAATTGCGGCTTCAAGACCTGTAAAACCTTTTTCACTTTTTATAAATTTATTCCACATCCCCATCACCTCAGTAAACTACGTAATTTGTGGCATCTTCGATTGCAGGAGGCATAGTCCTGGTAAGAACGAGAACTGCACCTTCAGGAGGTTTTACCTCAATCTTGATACCCTCATTTGCTGCTGGCAGTGTAGTGGCTCCAAGAGTAGCCAAAGTAAGTTCTATCCTGTACTTTTCGCCCTTATCAACAAGATTCACTGCACTCCCGGTTTCAGCTATTACCTCGGTATAAGTCCATCCATTTGCTCCAGCAGCAGCATATTCCTTTGATACATAATCGTCACTATCAGTGTAGGTAACTACAGTCTTATCGAGGTCTACAGATGTTCCACCTGCAGTGTTTGTTACATACAGAATGATTGTGGATATAGTGTTAACATTATTGCCAACCACAATCACGTCTCCAGATGGTGCAAGACTGCTGCTTGCCTGGGTTACCCCCGTGTGAACGACTTCCTGGCTTTTTTGGGTTGTAAAGAACCCAGCCCCCAACATGACGTAGCTGAAAACTGCAGCTACGACAACGAAAGCTACAAGCACAATTGCT
>CAZCKG010000027.1:0-15278 GCA_964498825.1 uncultured Methanosarcinales archaeon | reverse complement strand
TCTCCTCACACAGTTCAGTGCAATTCTGGTTTATATACACTACATCCAGGTTTTTTTTTCGGGTTTCTTTTTTGGAATATTCGATTGAATTCTGAGATAAATCGATACCTGTTACTTTATGTCCCCCTCTCTGCCATGAGCTCAGCATACAATCCCAGCTCGCATCTCGGATAAAGAATGCTCATTTTTTTCATATTGCCTATTTCAGCATCAGTCTACAGTACTCTTTTATACTTGTTCTTCTTCGGCTTGCAAGGCCAATATCCATGTTCAGATGAATATTCAACAACTGACTTGAAATTGTTCATCTGCTCGCATAACAGCATTCCCTTCTGCATATATTTACGGCTTCCCTGTAAAACCAATGACATCCGTGAAATTCATAAATGCGCCCCTCTTTTCAACTTTGCGGGCTTCAATGTCTGCAATTAATCGGGACTCTATACCTACGATTAACCATTTAACGATAAAAACATCTAATAGAGTGATAGAGCCATCAAAAGAATAATTTTTCAATAAAACAGAATGCTTCAGTAGTTGTTTATTAACAAATAATTTGAAAACTCTGTATTAGTAACTAACGATATATTGAGAATCCTATAGGTTTATTTTAGACGATGTGTATCCTTTTTTCATGCTTCGCTACAACCCGAAGAGCCAAGTTTGGTAGGAACGACTGTAGAATAGGCTAAAGGGCAGAAACAGAATAAGATTAAAACTATCAAGAGAGAATATAATATTTGGCATTGGTATCTAAATATTGATATATTATGAAGAATTATATTTTTGCATAAATTGCCCAAGATATAAGAGTCCTGATCATATAAAGAATGGTAAAGTTGATGGCCGTCAACGCTACAAATGCTCTGATTGCGGATATAATTATTCAGTTGAGCTAAAATCCATTGCTAGTTCCGCATCTGTTAAAAGACAGGCTTTGCAGCTTTATCTTGAAGGATTAGGATTTCGCTCAATAGGGCGTTTTTTGGGAGTAAGTTATGTTTCTGTCCAGAGATGGATAAAGAAATTTGGTCAGGAGTTGGAGGAACTGAAAAGCGAAAATGAAATCTCTATTGTTGAAGTGGATGAGATGCACACTTACATAGGTAACAAAAAAAATATTGCTGGATCTGGATTGCTGTTGATGGAACTGGGAAAAAGTTCATCAACTGCTCTTTTGGCAATAGAGGGATAGAAACTGGAAGACAACTCTGGGAAAAATTAAAGGGAAAAGAGATTGGAGAAGTGATGACAGATCACTGGAGGGCATATCCAGAGTTTATTCCAGAAGAGATTCATACTCAATCCAAAGCAGAAACGTATACAGTTGAAGGATATAACAGCATATTAAGGCACTTTCTGGCAAGATTGAGGTGAAAGACAAAATGTTATACTAAGAGTCTTGAAATGCTAAAGTACTCTGTACTTCTCTTAATGAAATACAGAAACAAAGAGATAACTATATTTAATTAACAATGCCCTATTTTTAACCAGAGAAAAGTATTATATGTTGTTCAGAATAAATCACCATTATCTGTAAATTTATCAATCCCTGTGCGTCTGTCATATTGTGGGAAAGATACGAGAATTGACAATCTTAAGAGAATGGATATTCGAAATATGCCTGTATTAAGTATCATTGCCTGTGGAATGCTCGAAGACGAGCTTGTACATGTATTGTCAAAAGACCGCGAACTTAAACAACTAATAGTTGTGGAAAATAGGGATAATTCGGGTTTCTTTCGCAAGCTTATGTTGAATAATTGTGTTCCCAGAACAGCTTTTCTGGATAGGGTTCCAATGCTTCTTAATGATGGAGACAGATTCAATTCAAGAACATATATTAAATTTATTTCCTCATTTTCTCTTTTCAAAAAAATTCATGAAAAAAGAGAAAGAATAGAAAAGAGAAAGGTAACGGTTATTATAAATCTGTTAAGCCTTGGCTTACACTCGAATCTAGAGCAATTGAAGGCAAAAGTGTATGATAATATTCGAGAAATGTCTCCCTTTTCTGACAGAATCCTGATTTTTTACGGTACCTGCGGGCACACATTCGGAAAACTTGAAGAAGACTTTGCAGGGCTTGGATGTCCGCTTTCTTTTCTGAAGGATAAAGACGGAGAGATGATAGAAGACTGCATTAGTTTAGCTCTTGGAGGAAATGAGGCATATGCAAGATGCATGCTCGAATTCAGAGGTATGGGGACGATTTATCTGACGCCTATGTGGGCTTCGAGTTGGAAGCGGCTGGAAAATAAAGCTGAGGGTCGGGATTTCAATAACAAGTATTTGAAAAACTCTCTTTATTGCAGGGCTGCAAAAATAGATACCGGATATTCAAATAATTCCGAGTTTGATGAGAATGTTAAGGAATTTGCCTGCAAATTTGATATGGAAGTTACTGACATTAAGGGTAGTATGGAAGTTGCAGAACATTCTTACTTTGCTGCCAGAAATGTTGTAACTGAAAAATGACTCTTAAGTTTGTTCAAATTTTTAATAATGATAAATTAAATTCATCCAAAGTTTTTTTTCATTCAATTAGCCAGTTAGTCCGGAAAAAAGGGGAGCCTGCATGTGAATTTATTTAGAAAGTCTGCGTAATCTTATATACTATCTCTTCTTTTTATATATTATTACTTTCAAGCTCCTCTTAGTTTTTAAGCCACCTAGGGGTGTCTACAATAGATATTAGTAAAAAAGTTCTTGTAATAACCCTACTAATTTTTGCCGTTCTTACTGCTGCATTCACATTTTCCCACAATATGCAGCTTTCCAATTTTTTGGAGCTTGAACAGGCAGACACATTGGCGAATGTAGAAAGAGTGCAAAATGCAGTTTCTACTGAACAGGGGTACCTTGATTATATCGTACAGGATTGGGCATGCTGGAATGATACTTACATTTTTATTAAAGATAGGAACCAGAGATTTATAGATGTAAACATCCAGAACCAGACTCTTGCTACACTGAGAGTTAATGTGATGATTTTTGTTAACAATTCCGGATCTGTTGTTTACGCAAAATCTATTGATGTCCATACTGCCGAAGAAAAACCGCTTCCTGAGGATCTTCGCGAACTGATCAATAATGGCATACTTATTACAAAATCTGATAATGATACGATAAGAGGTTTTGTTTTACTCGATGAAGGTCCTATGTTTATTTCGTGCCATCCTATTCTTACGACAAATTATACGGGTCCCTCGAAAGGCACCTTGATTTTTGGGAGATACTTTGACCGTCCCCTTCTTGATTCTTTCAAAGAATCTACCCGGTCATCTCTTTTGATGTACAGGGTCGATGAGCCTATGCCTAATGATTTCCAGACAAAAGTTAATAATTTTTCCGGGCTTCCGGGAAAGGCAATAATAGAACCTCTTAATGAAGAGCGGGTAGCAGGCTATTTTGAATTAAAGGACATTTCAGATAAACCCGCCCTTATCATGAGAGCCGATTTTCCGAGAGATCTCTATAAACATGGCGAAAGAACCCTAAACTATATGTATTTTTTCCTTTTGTTAACCGGACTTATGACAGGTGTCGGGGTTAAGTATGCACTTGACAGGCTATTTGTCTCAAGATTAATTGGAATCGATGATTTTGTGACGAAAGTAAGGTCGGAAAAAGATCTTTCCAAAAGGCTATCTCTCAAAGATAATGATGAGCTTTATCGTCTGTCAAGGGAAATAAACGGAATGCTGAATGAAATCCACCTGGTAGAACAGGAATTAAAGGCGCAGGAAAGAGAAAAGAAAGTTCTTTTGGATTCCCTGAACGAGCAGGTTGTTTTCATAAATCCTGACCTTAATATCATCTGGGCAAACAAGGCCGCCCTGGAATATATGGAAATGGGTCTTCAAGAAGCGGTTGGTGTATCTATAAAACTTGTTTCAGGCATAAGCGGTTCCTTATCTGAGTACTTGCAGCTAGAACAAATCTTTATAACGGGTAACAAAAAATCAGGAGAGTTCACATCAAAGGACAGTAGAGTCTGGTATGTACAGGCAATTCCTGTGACCGAAGAGGATGGAACGATTATAGGAGTTATGGTAACCTGTAGAGAGGTTACTGAAAGGAAAGCAGCAGAAAAGCTTCTTCAGGAAAAACAAATAGCTGAAGTTGCGAACCGCACCAAGAGTGAGTTCCTTGCGAACATGAGCCATGAACTGAGAACTCCACTTAATTCGATAATAGGATTCTCTGATTTGCTGTATGAACACGCATACGGAGAACTTACTGGAAGGCAGCTTAGAGCAGTAGGAAACATTTCTCGAAGCGGGAAGCATCTTCTTGGTCTTATCAATGATATTCTGGATCTTTCTAAAATAGAAGCCGGAAGACTTGAGCTTGATTACAAGGAGTTTGAACTTGCTAGCAAGCTTAATATGATACGAAACCTTCTGTCTCCTATCGCAGATCGAAAGAATATTCAAATTGAAATCTCTATTGATAGAGAGATAAAAAGGATCCGTGCGGATGAATCCAGATTTTCTCAAATAATGTACAATCTTGTAGATAATGCTATCAAGTTCTCCTATGAAAACAGTCTTGTAAAGATAGGTGCGAGAAAAAAAGGAGAAATGGTAGAAATAACAGTCAGTGATACCGGAATTGGTATTACAGCAGAGGACCAGAATAAACTATTCAAGCCTTTTAGTCAGGTTGATTCATTTTCTTCCAAGAAATTCCAGGGCACAGGGCTCGGTCTCTCTTTAGTTAAGCAGATTGTACACCTGCATGGTGGATACATCTGGTTCAGGAGCAAACAGGGAGAGGGAAGTACCTTTGCTTTCACAATCCCCATTAATGGAAAGCTAGAAAATAGATGAGGTATGGAATTAGGTCAGAAAGTATAATTTACTAAGCCCAATTCCAAAAATGAACTTTTTATTTTTAATTAAACAGGTTCTTCTGTACAAGGTCAAAAAATGGGCTCCTCGGCTTCCTGACTAAAATCAATATACAAGCTGGTAGTTTCTATCTCATTTTTCCTCAACCTCAATAGTTCTTCGAGTGAATAAATCTCGCATCTTTTCTTTACATTCCTGCTTTTTTCAAGTTTACTGCAGTCAAAGGAGAAACCATCGTAACTAACCACATACCTGAACCACTCTATAGAAAGGGGAAGATTTGATAAAAGAGGCATTGCACTTTCAAAATAAGTTCTACATGATTTTTTTCTCGATAATTGACACCAGTTATCTATTACAAAATTAATTTTATTAGCTTCAATTGTAAAAATAACAGGATATACTTTACAAAGTATTGGTTTGAAATTCCTGCACTCACATTTTTCAGTATCTTCGTTTAAAAAAGGGCATAGTTTCCCTAGTTTTAATACATGTAATTTAGTTCCATCATTCATTTTCATAATATCCAGATAGCGAACTTCAAAATCAGAAACGCTTATTCCCATTTTCTCTGCCATATATTCTTTTTCTCCGGGTAGCAGTGTTCCTATTTTATCATGTTCGCATGCTCCCCTGCATTCCTGACATATCTTAAAAGTATTTTCAGAACTTCCACTAAACATATTATGAAAGTTCTCAAAAATATACATGGGTATTCTCTTAAATATCAACCTGAAAACCTCACCATCCAAAATATATAATGACATATATTTTTTTTTAAGTTATATTAACATGTATGCCTCATCTACGCTTATTTTGTCAAGTTCTGGTCGATAAATTCAGGTTGGAATTTTTAAAAAATGGCTTTGCTCAGTTTTAACCTTTTAAAAAAAGACTAATATAAAAAATTTCCTATACATGCTGTATTTTTTGTTAAACTTGCAAAGTATGTGTTGAAAGAATGAACCTCTAATATTTTAAATACGTCTGATATCTCAACTTTCCAGAAGTGAAATTTTTACTTGTCAAATATTAGAAACCCAAAATTAAATTTTCAGGTAAGATGAAACGAATTCCTAAGGGACTATCTTAAAATTTAAACCATTTCTACATTTAGATATTGAACATTGTTAATCTAAAATTCAGACCATAAATTTATTCTATCGGACCTATCTGCTCATGTATAAAAACAAATAAATTAGACATCATGGTTAAAATTTACATTTTAGGCATTTAATGGCTTAATGTGTCATTTTTACGTTCAAATGCGTAGTTGTCCTGTTCCAATCATAGAATCAAATTTAATTTTTAGACCGCTCTAAGTAAGTTTCAAGTAAAATAAAATCATGAAGATTTGAATAAAGTGCAGAGCTCTTTATAATACGAAATTTTTCAGTTGACAGAAGTTTTACCTTGTTCTAAAAACAAAACTGTATGCTTTAATAATTATCTTCAGTTCAAAAAAGAAATTGTGGGAGAAAGTATCTTATGATTTCGATTCTCTTTGCATGATATAACGAAATTTTTAGATGCTTCTTCTTTAACTGTTCATAGACCTTTATCTAATCAAAAACACTTGAGAGATGGACTTTGCATAGATCGGAAATGCTTATTGACTATTCAGTTCCTGATAACTCTCAGGCTCACTGTTCCACGAAACCGGAACGTCTCCATTCTGCTGTGTTCCCAGGCTCATGAAATATTCGTTGTTATAATAATACCAGACTTCTACAGCAGGATATATACTGCTGAAGTACTTATCATAATCTACTTCAGATGTATCCACAGACACGAGCTCGCCGCTCTCATCGTCATAGTAAGGTCCATAAGTCGGATCCAGTGGGCACCATTCCCCTTCTTCGTAAATCTCTACCCAGGCATGTCCACCACTTAGGCTTCCGAAATCAACTTCTCCTACAGCTACACGTACGGTGCTTTCATTGTATTCTCCGGATGCAATCAGGAGGGATGCAAGAGTATTTGCCTGTTCTTCGCAATCACTTACAGGATTTCCGTAGTCCGGGTTACTGGAGTAAGTCGAAGTATTTTCCAGAAACACAGAGGGAATAAGCCACTTTTCTTCTTCTCCGTTCAATGTCTCATCCGAGACCCAGGTCCATGAAAGAGCAGCCTCATAGATTTTATATTTATCATCAAGGTCATTTTCTTCAAGATAGGAGCTTACAACATCTGTATATGGAGTGACATAAGACTGGTAATATGATTTGTTTTGTTGCCGTAGAGTTTGTTCTTCCAGGAAACTGTCGAACCTCTTTTCCGGATATCCTCTTTCTCCAGGTTTTCTCCCTGCAAAATCAGGGGGTAGCTGCTCAGGCCTTCCTCTGTTGAAAGAGGGCTGAAAGTTTTGTGGCATATTTCCATAGTTCCCTACTGCAGACTGTATGAATTCCAAATTCCGGTTTTGAATCTGATTTACTTTACTTTCAATGTTGTCTATTAAATCTATATATTGAGCTTCAGGATTCAGGGTTTCAATAAACAGCTTGCCGGAAGTATATTTGTCCCGTGAAATATTTTTGCTATTGTCGTTTTTAATGCCTTCACTTGCACAGGAAAATACCGCGAGCATAGCAACAGCTAGCAATATTATACCGATTTTTTTCATCCGATTACCTGCCTGTCTTTTTTACTGTCTTTTTTCATTTCCTCATGCTGAATTTACCTGTTTATAGCTCAATGAGTTTCGATGTTCCAGTTTCAAGGTTAGAGACTCAGAGCATCCTTCAAAATAATTGTAAAGTTCTTTTCCCCATTTTAGAGCTTCTTTATCTGAGTTTACGATTACCTGATTGCTCAGACTTCCGCCGTTGCGGAAAAGTTCAATTGCCATAAACCTGTCTGTCACTACAAGTACTGGTAAATTCACAATTCTGGGGCAGTAAAATAACTTTGAATTTTCTACTTCCAGCAGCTTTCTTGTTTCAATGGGACTATCTCTGAATAATCTTTCAATTATAGGTCCTGTTACACATAACGAGATTTCTAACTCTCTTTCTGAAAGTTCTGTATATATATTGGAAATTTCCGGATGCAGGCAGGAGAAAAAAATAAAGACTTCTTTTGATTTCCTTATATTTTCCAAAATTATTCCAGGAATTTCAAACATATGTGCATTGTCACGTTCAATAACTTCTAAGTTACCAAGTTCCCCAAGTCTTTTTCTTAAAAAAGTGGGTATTGGAACCAAACTATGACTCGTCCAGTAATCTATATTTTTCTCAAAGAAAGTTAATGAGCTCAGCAACTCTTTTAAATTTTTTATCATTGGTGCTGCCATTTCTGATATCTCATACTTTCCCTTTTCTTCTACAAGGAGCCTTGAATTAACAAGTTTTTTTAAATGAATTCTTATAGAAGCGGAACTGAGATCAAGTAAATCTTTGATTTCTTCAAAGCTTCTTGGTTTTTCTTCTATAAGTAAAAGCATATCTCGCCTTCTTTCGGAAAGAACTGCAATATCTATCAAATTCATTTTATCCCACCTCTACCTCTTCCCAATGAAGCAGGAAATTAAGAAAGGGCTGACCCCTTTCTTTTTACTTATTCGTACCTCAATGCGTCTACTGGCTTCAATTTCGAAGCCCTGTATGCAGGAACCACTCCTGATGCAATACCTATGATAACTGCCAGGATAAGCCCTAAAGCCATCAGGTCTGGAGCAAAATATATGCTTGAATCACTTCCTCCTCCCATCATCCGCAAACCTAGTAGAGGGAAGAGAGTTGAAACACAGGCTCCCAGCAGATCTCCAAGGATCCCACCAACAAGACCTACCATTGCGGAGTTAAAGAGGAAAATCATGAGAATATCCCTGTTTTTAGCTCCAATGGCTTTCATAGTGCCTATTTCCTTTGTTTTTTCCAGGACAGATGTAAACATAGTGTTTGCAATACCGACAGCTCCTACAATCAGGGATACGGCTGCAATAGCTCCAAGGAAGAGAGTCATCGAACTCGTCATCTCGGTAACGGACTCAGCCATAGACTTTGAGGCCGTCACTGAAAAGTCCCTGTCTTCTTCCCGAATAATATGTCTTGAAACCATGAGCTTGTCTACTATGTCTTCCATCACACTGTCCACCAGATCTTCACTCTTGGCTTTTACAGTGATAGTATCGTAAACATCCTCTTCTGCATCGTCAAGGAGGTTTACCGCTCCATCTATTGGCATGTAAATGCTTCTGTCTCCACCCTCACCTTCTTCTGCAAGAATGCCGACAACACGCACTGCTTTACCGTTTATGGTTATTACCTGGTTGACTCCTATATCCTGATCAAAAACTCCGCTGGCAACACCGCTCCCTATGACTGCTACATACTTGTCAGACGGCTCAAGTAGCCTTCCTGACTGCGTCTCCAGTGTAGTCATATACTTCCAGACCTGGGGGTCCACACCAGTGATTGAGAGAGTTGCATTCTGTGCTGCATAAATTACCGGTTCACTGCCGGAAATTTCACCGGCTATGTACTGTATCCCATCTATACCTTGAAGTGCCTCAATATCATCTTCTGTTAATTCGACATCTGTTGTCGTGCCTCCTCCTCCCATTCCACCAGGACCAGGCATGTTTGACGATGCTTTTGTGTATCCGGGGCTTATGGTAATTTTTGTCAGATCCATCTCGGCGAGTCTGCTCTGCACCTGTTCCTGCATGGCATCCCCGAGGGAGAGGATGCCGACAACAGATCCGATTCCTATTACTATCCCGATAATGGTCAGCCAGCTTCGCAGCTTGCTGTGAACAAGCATGTTCAGGCCCATTTTCAGGTAGGTTGAGTTTCTCATCCTGCATCCTTCCGTTATCTATTGATGCTGCTCTTCTCAGACTTTCTGATCTTCAGGCTTTTTGGATCCGGACTTTTCATCTTTCCTTTCCCGAATTTTTTCCTGAATTTTCTTCCGGTAAACGAATATCCCACCTGCAAGGACGAGTACTACAATGTAAGGCAGATATGAGCCAATACCAGCACTTCTACCCGGGCCTGCCTGACCTCCTGCTGCAGTCATGTTTCCTGAAGTCGTTTCGAGTTTTACTTCCTTATCAACGGTAATTCTTTCTCCTTTTGCATCCGTGTACTCAATCTGGACTTTTAGAGGATCGGATTCCGTAGAAGTAGAGGTCATATTTCCGGCTTCATCGCCTATTTCAGCGCTTGGTGGAGCTCCTGGACTTTCTCCTTCAGTTCCTTCAGCACTCTGCGTGCTTGTGACGTCAAAGGAAGCGATCGTATAGTCTCCTTTCTCGAGATTTCCTACAATCGTTGACGAGCTTCCTGATACCTTATACCCGTCCTGATCCGGAACCGATACTTTCACTGAGTATGCAATGTTGTTACCCACATTTGCAACGGAAAGAGATATTTCTCCAGCATCACTTTCTGAAAAGGAGACATCAAAATCAGTCTCTCCACCAACAAACATTCCTGCTGTGGTATTGATGCTTTGTTCATTGGATTCATAATCTTCATAACTGAGATCCACATTTAGTGTGTATAGCCCAGGGTCTGCATTCACATCGGCCATAACAGAGTAAGATACAGTCGCGGAGTCACCGGCTTCCAGATATTTAATGTACTTTGTGTTGTCCGAGTACACAGGTAGAATTACCCCTTTTGGATCTTTCCAGGAGAATACCATATTTTTAATAGGGGAAGTTCCGGTATTCGTTATGATAAACTCCAGAGGCTCTTCTTTTGCAATATCAATATTCGCTTTGCTTATAGTCACGACCTGAGCGTATTCTTTGCCCTTTACCTCAAGCTGAATCGTTTTTGTAGTGGTAATTGTATTTGATGAATCTCCACTTTCTTTTGCAGTGGTTGTTATGTCTATATCATAGGTTCCTGCAGATGCGTTTGCATCTGTCATGAGCCTGAATTTAAGGACTGCTGCATCATCGTCGTCCTGCCTTGCATTCAAATAAGAAACTTCTTTTACAAGACTTTCTCCGGAAACCTTAGTGAAAGGATATTCCGAATTAACTGCTACAGTAATATCTTTTAAGTCAGCATTTCCTACATTTTGAACACTGACAGTGAGTTCAACAGGTTCTCCGGGACGAGCATAATCAGGGTTCTGATTGGTTAGATTTACCTGTACAGATGCAGAATTTATGTTCCCATTTGACGAGCCGAGAGCTGTTCCGGCTCCAAGGGTTATGAATACTGTAAGCAGCATCAAAAGTGATAATAAAGATAATTTTTTCATTTTAATTCCTCAGATCATTTTTTTCGTTTTTACTGTCTTTTGGTTTTTCATCCATTTTCTCTATTTTTTCAATTTCGCCGTCCCTGATATACACAACTCTTGTTGCATACTTTACAAGTTCAAGATCATGCGTTACAATGATGATGGTCTTTCCTTCTCTTTCATGCAATCCATCCAGAAATTCCAAGATGTAATTTCCGGTCTTTGTATCCAGGTTTCCTGTGGGTTCATCTGCCAGGATTATGGGTGGATTCACAGCAAGGGAGCGCGCTATTGCAACTCTCTGTCTCTGTCCTCCTGAGAGCTGAGAAGGAAGGTTATGCTTCTTGTTTGAAAGCCCGACAATCTCAAGCAGGTAAGCTGCTTTTTTTCGGGCTATTTGCCTGTCTTCTTCCTGGAATTCCATAGGTAAAAGCACGTTTTCTTCCGTACTGAGCGTGGGAATGAGGTTAAAGCTCTGGAATATGAAGCCAATCATCTGTCCTCTAATAATGGCTAGCTCTGATTCGTCAAGTTCTGAAATATCCTTTGAGTTCAGATTAACAGTGCCTTTTGATGGGATATCCAGGCAGCCCAGCAAGTTCATAAGCGTACTTTTTCCGCTTCCGCTGGGCCCGAGAACAACCAGAAATTCCCCCTCGTAAATTTCAAGGTTGATTCCCTTAAGAGCTGCAAATTCAACTTCTCCCATCTGGTAGATTTTCCAGACATTGGTAAGTTTAATAAGTGGCTCATCTTTGTTTTGAGAGAGCCTTAATAAGTTAGAATTTTTATCAGAGTCACTTCCTGAATTAATGTATGGATTATTTTTCAGACCTTCCCCTGAATTATCCCCCCCTACATCATTCTCTGATCCATCTGAGAAACTCGCTGCTTTTTCGAGCGAGTTCATAATTGTTGAGGGATTCAGTTTCGTTTTAAATGTATCTATTATTTCAGTGAGTGTCATAAATAGCCTCTAAAAAGTTAGCCGTATCTGAACTGACCTTCCGGGTATAATTCGGCCTAATCAGACTTTATACAGTCCAATTAGACCTGTGTGGTTTAGATGGGTTTGAGGCACCAACAAGGTGTGCAGTGCCTCATTTTCTGGAGTGTAGGTTTTTTTGGTTGACTGCTCCCTTTTTTACAATAAGGAACACCTGATTATTAGTGAAGGCTTCTGATCTTTCTGATGGCGAGGTTCCTGTTTTGTGGCTAGATTGCATAATCAGATGTTCCTTTTCCATTGTAATCTGCCAGTTGGCATCCTTGAGAACGGGGCATCTGTTCTGCCAGTTGCTCAAAAGGTACTTGAGGCAGTCAACCCCTTCATTGGTATTTAATAATAAAAGCATACTTAGCTAAAAACAGGGAATATAAGGAATTAATTTAGCAGGGAAACTTTTCCAGATTTTATTTACCCAATTTACTCTTTAATCCTCCTTTAAACAGCAAATGATATCTCGATAAAGTATTATTGTCCCCGGAGTTTCTTCAAAACGCCATCCAGACTTCCATTAAGAGCCTTTTTTATCGACAAAACAGAGATTAATATATTATTTTTTAGTCTTTCATTCAGTTTCAGTAATCTACTTGACTTCAGGGGCAAGATTTTTTTCCAGAACTAATAACAAAAATAACAGGAGATACTATAAGCTGGAATTACTTATTACGATTTATTTGTAAAAGTTTAATAGAATGAAGAAGTAAGAAAAATAGTCTGGTCAATCCTGTATAAAGTTCGCAGTTTTCCGACTCCTAAATCCATTTTCTAATTCACTTTCCAAGGCTCTCTATATATCCTTCTTTACTTACCCCTTTACCATATCTATCGTCACAGCTTATTTTTCTGAAACTGGAATTCAATTAATGTTGAAACATATACGTGCAAAAGTGGTATGAGAATTCTACCTTTAAAAGCTATTTTGATACATCCTCGTGGATCACCGTTGTACACTTTAGATGGTTATTCCAGTTTCAGTCTATTTTCTTTTGTCACTTCTGATGGAAATTATTTCCTTTTCATCTTCAGATGACAACGCGCTTAATGTTTGGATCTTAATACCTGAAAGGAAATCTCAGCCTTCAATGAAGAATCAGGCGACGGTGCATTTTCGCATCTCTTTTAAACTTCTTTTTAGCTTTCTTTTTCTACAAGGTCTATAGACACTAAATTTCTTCTTCCTAGAGCGCTACTGCCTGCTGTGCAGATCTTTTCTGGAAATCATGCTGCAAACTACGATTTTATTGGTACTTGGCTAAATAGAGGTTAAAAATGAGCAGATTAAGTGTTAAATCCTGTAATAAAAGATTATATCTCAAAATATGATTTAATAAGCTCTTAAATCTAAAATAAATCTCTTTAACCCATTATTTTTTGTAAGCATATTTATCTGTTTTTCTGGCAATTAAGGGTATGTACGGCGGTAAACTTGAAAGCAGTATAGCCGCGACGGTAATGGCTAATGAAGCAAAAAATCAATCAAATGCAAAAAATCAATCAAATGCAATTCAAAAATTAAATGAAATTAATAATGCTACAAATGCTACAAGATGTAAAAGTTACAATGGAGTGAAGAAATGAATAAATTAAAAATCAATTATTTTGTTGACCTTGCGCTCTTCGTTCAATTCGCCCTGGTTGGTTATTCAGGTATTTTATTGCTTTTCAATGATCACGGTGTATCCCAATTCTGGAAATTAATCCATGAGCAGCTTGGGATCTTGATGTTGGTCTTCTTTGTTGCTCATGTTGTACTCCACTGGAGATGGATGGTATATACTACAAAGAACCTCCTTAGAAGTGGAAGGGAAATGAAAAAGGGTGAAGTTATAGAAGCGAACTACATGCCTGTGGATTAAGATCAGTAGAAATCAGGAAAATTCATAGTTCTTGTGTATATAAATTATCAGGACATGCAGATTACCAGGATCTGCAAATCGACAAAAAATGAGGAATGGAAAGTTTCGAATTAGCTTCTCTCATCTTTCAGGATCAGAACATTCTATCCCCATTCAACCTCTCCTTTATTCTTCTTCCCTAAAGATAAACAATAATGAAGTTATTCTTTTATTTGAAGGGTTTTTTGAGGACTTTTAGCCTGCTGCGGAGGCCTTTCCGTATGAATCCGCTTATATGGCTCTTATCTTTGAGGCATTGGATGAATAAAGGTAAAAAATTATTAGATTAAGAATTAAACTCTACTTTTAAGTTTTATTTTAAACTAAATGGGTTAATTAAGCTTTAAATTTAGAATAAATCTATTATGGATACTATTTTTTTGAAAGTATCTTTATTTCTTTCTCTGGCAATTAAGAATTGTACAGCGGCAATATTGAAAGCAGTATAACCGCGAATGTAGATCTCTCATAAAGAAAATCATAAAATGAAGCTCAATCTAATGAACTAAAATTGATAATCTTACGAAAATAAGGGTGTAAATGTTAAAATGGAGTGAAAAAATGAAAAGAATAAAACTGAACTATCTCGTAGACCTGGCACTTTTCATTCAATTTGTCCTGGTTGGTTACTCGGGTCTTGTAATGTATTTCAACCACCGTGCTGCAGGCTATTTATTGAGATTGGTTCATGATAAGGTTGGACTCCTTATGGTGGCCTTCTTTGTTATCCACATCGCACTTCACTGGAGATGGATAGTATGTACCACAAAAAACTTTTTCAAAAAAGATGAGGAAATGAAAGAGTGTGAAGTTCTCTAAGCCAAATAATAGTCTATGGATGAGATCCTAGAAACAGGAAAATTAGAGCATCGGATAAAAAATGATATTGGTACTTAAATATTGATATATATGAGAAACTATATTTCTGTATGAACTGTTGACTTAGATCCATAGTGACGAGCAACATCTTTCCAGGTACAACCTGTCATGACAACGTACAAAATACCATTAATTAACTTCCTCATATTTGCACGTGGTCTCCTGTATGTAATTTCTGTGGAGGTTGATAAGATTCTATGGATTCCCATAGAACGTCATCTATTTCAGAGAATGACATAAAAGAAAATATATAATTTTAGCATAACATTATTTTTGAGATGAGCTCAACTAATATATTTATGGGTTTAGATTGAAATCGAAGCACTAGGGAATCATATTATAGTGAAGTTTATAAAAATAAAAAGAAAGTAAATTAGAAAGAAAGTAAATTAGAAAGAAAGTAAATTAGAAAGAAAGTAAATTAGAAAGAAA
>CAZCKG010000026.1:0-15854 GCA_964498825.1 uncultured Methanosarcinales archaeon | reverse complement strand
CCAGTAAAAGGGCAAAATTCACTGCACCATCAAAAAGCGATTTAAAATAAGGAAAGAAAATATCATAGTCTAATTCAATCAATGTAGTCTAATCCAAAATCAATGTATCATATAATTTGAAGGAAAAGTTATATATTATGGATATGTTTGGTCATCCACCAACTGAGCACAGGCGTTTGATAATTAGCAGAGGTGCGTATATATGTACGGCACTGAACAGATGATTCCCGGAACAATAATTGCAGGCCCGGAACTGGAACCTATTGAAGGATATATCTGCGTAAAAAACGGAATAGTTACGGAAATTGGAGAGGAGCGTACATATTCTCCCAATATAATAGCTCCCTGTTTTGTCAATGCCCATACTCATCTTGGAGATTCGGTATTGAAAGATCCTCCTCTGGGAAAAGTTTCTAACTTTCGGACACAGAGAGATCTTGACTCACTCGTAAAACCTCCTGATGGATTAAAACACAGGATTCTTAGAGAAACACCATATAAAACGCTGATCGAATGCATAAGAAGATCCCTGTTTGATATGATTGAAACCGGGACCTGTGCTTTTGCAGATTTTAGAGAAGGAGGGGTTGTAGGAGTTGCAGCCCTAAATAAAGCTCTTGAAGGACTCGAGCTAAGATCTATGGTCCTGGGTAGACCTGCAGAACCCGAGCTACCTCTTCAGGTAGTTCTGGCCGAAGTAAAAAGAGTTCTTCTACATTCCAGAGGACTTGGAATGAGCGGAGCAAATGATCTGGACATTGAATTACTTGAGGAAATCGTTACATGTACACGAGACCTGAAGAAATTCTTTGCTATTCATGCAGGAGAAAAAGATAGGAGCGATATAGAAAAAGCACTATCTCTGGAGCCTGATCTGCTTATTCATATGACAAACGCCACAAGAAGAGATCTTGATGACGTAGCTGATGCAGGAATTCCCGTTGTTGTGTGTCCGAGGTCTAACTTCATTACAGGAGCTGGAATGGCACCTATTGCAGAAATGCTTGATGCTGGAATCAGGGTAGCTGCAGGAACAGATAATGTAATGTTAAATTCTGTAAATATGTTTGCTGAAATGGAATTTATGTCTAAGATTTTTTCCATTGATGATAGGCAAGTATTTAAAATTTGCACACTTAATGGTTCTTTTGTAATGGGGCCAGACTCCACATGTTCTATTGAAAAGGGGAATAAAGCTAATCTGATGATCCTGAATGGAAGTTCCAATAATCTATCAGGAATAAAGAACCCTATAAGTGGAATCGCAAGGCGGGCAAGACCCGATGATATAATATCGGTATTTCATTCGTAAAGCAAATGGAGAACGAAACATGACGAGCGAGCTTTACCGGAATATAGTAATTGCAACAGACGGATCCGAGAACACACAGAGAGCCATCTCTCACGGCATCGAAATTGCAAAGCTTAGCGGAGCTACAATTCATGCTCTTTACGTAGTAGACACATCTTCTTTTTCCTCAATACCAATGGATGCCGGCTGGGAAGCAATGTATGAAATCCTGAGAAAAGAGGGGGAGAGAGCAGTCTATGAAGTTAAGGAACGTGGAGAAGCTGCAGGAGTAGAGGTAAGGGAGGTACTCTGGGAAGGACACCCAAGTAACGAGATAATCGATTTTGCGGAAAACAACAACGCTGACCTGATAGTGATGGGCACCCTCGGAAAAACCGGACTGGACAGGTTTTTAATGGGCAGCGTTGCAGAAAAAGTAATAAGAGGCTCAAAAGTTCCGGTGATGGTAGTTCGGGGTGACGAAGAAATATAAAATATTCTGTCAACTGGAAGCCTTTTGGGAAAAGAAATAAAAGAAACTCAGGATTTAGAGGGATAAAGGTAGATAAGATGCCAAAAAACATCTTTATTGAGGATATTATGGTAAGGGATGTAGCAAGTGCAACCCTTCCCGGTTCAAGGGACGAAGTTCTTAAAATCCTTAAGAACAAACACATCTCGGGGGTTCCGGTACTTAAAGATTCCAAAATTGTAGGAATTGTAACCAGGACTAACCTTCTTCAGAAACCTGAAGAAGAACAGCTGGCCCTTCTTATGACGCGGGATCCGATAACTATATCCCCTGGGTCGGACCTGCAAACTGCTGCACGTCTTCTTTTAGAAAATGAGATAAGAAGGCTCCCTGTAGTGGATAACGGGAAACTTGTAGGACTTGTTACTGTAGCAGATGTTGTAGGCACAATCGCAGATATGAATATCGATATTCCTATCAAAGACTATGTGGAAGAAGAAGTAGTTGCAATTTATAGTGAAACGCCTTTACCTGTAGTTGCAAGGATTATGGAGCTTGCAGGCGTTAAGGCTGTCCCTGTGCTTGATGGAAATCTGGAACTTGTAGGAATAATCTCGGATCGAGACGTTATTGCTGCGAGCGTAATAGAGGACAGTGTAGAGATGTCAGATATGTCTGCGGGTCTTGACGACGATGCCTGGACCTGGGAATCAATGCGGGACACCATGAGTATATACTATAGTGTGTCAAGAATAAAAGTCCCAAACATGATCGGAAGTGATATTATGATTAAGGAACCGATCACAGCCACTTATATAGCATCCGTCAGCGATTGTGCAAGGAAGATGAAGCGGAACAGGATTGACCAGATCCCAATCATTAACTCAAACCGCAAGCTTCAGGGCCTTTTGAGAGACTATGATCTCCTGAAGCCTCTAATAGATTCCCAATAATCGGGTTAAAACCTGCATTTAAATCTCCAGGCCTTTAAGATAAACTTACAACATATAAAAAATAAAATTATTAAAGGATCTGTTTAAAGGGAGAGAAAAATTAGATAAAGTCTCCCAAATACTTTTTTTGGAGCCAGAGAATGGATAGGCCTTTTATTTTTATCAATTCTGCAATGTCAGCTGACGGCAAACTTTCAACAAAAGAGAGAAAACAGGTCAAAATCTCCGGAAAAGCCGATTTTGAGAGAGTAGATGAGCTAAGAGCTCAGACCGATGCGATTATGGTAGGAATCGGAACAGTCCTTTCAGACGACCCCAGCCTTACTGTAAAATCTCCAGAAAGAAAAAATGCCAGGAAAAATGCCGGAAAAAGTGAAAATCCGGTAAGGATTATTGTAGATAGTTCAGCAAGAACCCCTCTGGATGCTGATATTTTTAAAAAAGGGGAAGGAATAAGGATAATTGCAGTCTCAAACTCAGCACCTGCTGAAAATATAGAAAAACTGGAAAAAAAAGCTCTTGTTATCAAGACAGGGACTGATAAAGTTGACCTTCCAGAGCTTGCAAGAAAACTGAAGGAAATGGGGATAAACACCCTTATGGTGGAGGGAGGGGCAACCCTTAACTGGGGCATGCTTTCCTCAGGCCTTGTAGATGAAATCTATACTTTTGTAGGGAATTTGATTATAGGAGGGGGCACAGCTCCAACCTTTACTGACGGAAAAGGATTTTCAGAGGCTGAACTACTTGAACTTGAACTTCTCTCAGCAGAGAAAATAGAGAGTGGGATCCTCCTGAAATGGAAGGTAAAAGGTAAAAGAAATAAAGCTTTATGATCAGATATCGGATTTGAGATTATATTTTTCAAACCCGCTCTCCGAATATACAAAAACTTCGAGTTCACTTTTACCTTTAAGAAATTCCCTCATCCTGCGATCATATATTCCCTGAACATGCTTTAAATCATTTTTTCGAAAATGAGCCCTGACAGCTTCAAGAAAATGGATTATCTGCATCAGGTAAGCTTCCTCGTAAATCCTGGTGTCTCCGGCAATTGCTTTACATTCGGAATCTTCAAGTTCCGAATGGTAACTTCCATGTTCATTTAAGCCGCTTATCTGGCGCCATTCAACCTTACCTGATTCATCAGCTTCTCTGTGGAGCATGTGAGGGTAAACCCTGCAGATTGAAGGGCGCTTCTCATAGATTTTACAGCGTTTGTTATCAAGGAAAATGCAAGAGCCGTCAGGCTTTGTTTTCAAAGCATAGCCTGAGACATAAAACTTGCCATTCTGGTCGCAAAATTCATAATAAGGGGCAGGCACCAGAGCGTCAGGGTCTATATTTCTTATTGTAGCGAGATCTGCATCGAGCAGAAAAACATGGTCATTAAACTCTTTAGTACAGCAGCGTGCACATAGTTCACACTTAAATCCCAGCTCCTTGATAACGCTGATAAACTCGGAGTCAGGAAAATTTTCTAAACCTATAAGTTCTTCTCGTGCTTTAACAAGCCTGGTTTCGATAATATCATTTTTTACGTGAACTGCCTTTTTCATAAAAGAATCCTGCAATTTTCAGGTTGCATTATTTTAATATTAAGGTTTTAAATCTACATTTAAGAGTATTTTTCAGAGGTTTATGCCCTGTTTTATACCCCTGTTTTTAGCTCATGTCCGTAACATTTAATTACTAGCATTTCTCTTTATGATAAACCCAAGGCTTGATAACATTTATATTTTCGCACTTTCAGGCTTCAAGGAATATTAAATATTCCGCAAGGTATTGAAAATCATCTGTTTAATGGTATGGTAGAAATACCCTATTTGTTGAGATACTGCCGAGGAGAAACAGAAATCCGCGGCAACCGGCAGTATCTACAATAAGTGTATATGGCACGTAAGTGTTCTACGTGAAAAAGTACTAATAAATCCAGAGAAAAATAAAAATTAGAAATAAAATTGAAATTATAGTAAAATTTAGTGAGGAATGATTATGGGTAAAACCGGCAGTATTGATTGGGTTAAGATAAAAGGCAGAAAAGGCAGAGTAATAAAGGTCCAGAAGTCAAAAGCCCAAAAGGCACATCCAGGACCTGCACAGCGCTTCACTTCATCAGGTCACAAGAGACGTTTCATCAGAAGATCTGCAAAAGCCCTTGTAAAGTGATTTTAAGGGTTTTTATTTAACCTTTTTTAGGTTAATCTTTTTTGACTATTGCTTTTAAATTTTCTTTAGTTTTTAAGTTAGATTTTTTGTTTTAAGTAATCTTTTTCTGCTTACTTCAGGTGCTCTGGAAATAAAGCAGATTTAGGGTAAATAAGGGCCATATATGCAAAACTTACGTCTGAGATATTCAGTATTAAACTCATAGGAGTTTCCCAAAATACTATATATTTAAAGTATCGGTAAAATCTCATCTTTTTTAAATAGTATTGGACCAAAATAACAAATTTCACTTAGAAATTTTAGTGAAAATCAATAATTTTAACTTTAAAAATTTATTTCACAGATATTATTATATATAGACTTCTTTTTCTATTTAATTAATAATATAGTGATTTATTCGCCATGATAAAAGAATAAGTACAAATGATTTTTTTTAAAAAATAGGCAAGGATAGAGAGAATTGAGATGGGAAAAGTCCTGAAATAGAGTGGGGAAAAATGGAAAAAAAGATTGGGAATCCTTTTAAAAAAATAAATACTCAGTTGCTAAGCATTAGCTGTATATTGCTCTTATTAATATCATTGTTATCATTTACAGTAACAGCTGATGGTGTAAATATATTTGAGAACATAAATGTATCAAATAGCACAGGTGTTTCTGATAGCATAAAAGCATATAATAACACAAATCTGTCCAATAACATAAATGCATATAATAACACGAATTTGTCTAATAACACAAGTGCATCCGAGAACATCACTATAGATAATAAAATATCAGAAGCGTTATCTTCAAAAATTGCTGAAGCTTCAACTACTGAAAAGATTCCAGTAATTATTGTGTTAGTAAATCAGCAAATTGCATTCAATAGTTTCAGTGGAGAATCTCAAATTGAAAGCGATCAAAAAAATATCGTACAGCTTCTAGGAAATGCAAACTCTGCCAATAAAGCACAGGAAATAAAGCCTATTAAACTTGTTAATGCTGTTGCGGCTGAAGTAACGCCTGAAGTTCTGGTATCTCTATCTAAGAAACCCGAAGTCTCAAAAATTGAGCTTGATGAAGTTGTTTATCTAGTGGATAATCCAGAATCCTCTTTGAAAGAAATAAAAGATTCTTCTAGCATGCAGAATACGAATATAATATCTGCAAACGCATGGGGAATTGATAAAATTGGAGCTCCGACAGTATGGCAGCAAGGAATAACTGGAAAAGGAGTGACTGTTGCTGTTGTGGACACCGGCATCGATGCTAACCACCCCGATCTTGACGACCTTGATGACAACCCCAGTACAAATGATCCAAAAGTTGTAAGCTGGATTGATTACGTAAACTCGTATCCTTCTCCATATGATGATCATGGGCATGGGACCCACGTAGCCGGAACCATTTCAGGAACCGGTGCTAATGGTATACGTACAGGAGTTGCTCCGGGTACAAAGCTAATTGCAGCAAAAGTATTTAATGAAGAGGGCTATGGATATACCTCTGATGTCATTCTTGCTTTTGAATGGGCAGTCAATAACAATGCTGATATTATAAGCTACAGTGGGGGGTCATCGCACCAGGAAATATACACAACTGCAATAAATAATGTTGTGGCAGCAGGTGTAGTTCCTGTAATAGCAGCTGGAAATTCCGGACCTGGATCTAACACAATCTCCTGTCCGGGTGATGAAATTAACTCTATCGCGATTGGTGCAACTGATTCATCTGATACTATAACATATTTTAGTAGCCGTGGGCCGGTTACTCTTGGAGGACAAACATACATTAAACCTGATGTCTCTGCCCCCGGATTAAATATAATCTCAACATTTCCGGGAGGTGGATATGACTATATGTCCGGAACCTCCATGGCAACACCACACGTTTCCGGCACTGCTGCGTTAATGTTAGAAAATAACCCATCTCTGACGCCTTCAAGGGTAAAACAAATTTTAGAAAGTACTTCTGTAGATCGCGGATCAACGGGAAAGGATAACAGCTATGGCTCAGGCCGTATAAATGCATATCAAGCAGTATTTGGTACACAAAAACTGGCTGCAAACTTCTCTGCAACCCCAATCTCAGGAAATGCCCCATTAAAAGTATTATTCACTGATACCAGCACTGGGGGCACGCCAGCATCCTGGTATTGGGACTTTGGAGATGGCATAAATTCAAAAAATGCCAGAACAGCTACACACACATATACTAAATCGGGAACATACACAGTGACCCTGACGGTGAAAAATAAGGATGGCAGCAGCACAGTGAGGAAGACAAATTATATATCTGTTACAAATTTAAAGCCTCCAGTAGCTACTTTCTCTGCGAATGTGACATCCGGAAGAGCACCGCTTACGGTGCTGTTTAAAGATACAGGTACTGGAGGTACACCAGCGTCCTGGTATTGGGATTTTGGAGACGGCATAAATTCGAAACATTCTCTTAATGCTACACACACCTTTACCAAAGCTGGAAGATATACTATCAGCTTAACAGTTAAAAACACAAAAGGAAGTAGTACATCAAAAAAGACAGGTTATATAATAGTGAGAAGTAGGTAAAACCCCTGGTTAAAAAATGAGAACATCTGAGGTGAAAGAGTAAGCCAATAAGTCAATAATACATCTGACAAATGGCTCTTTCGCCTTTTTTATACATTCTAACTCTCTAGGTACAATTCTTTTGAAGATCAAAAAATGATGGACCATCGTAGGATGGTTATTCTATTAAAAAGACGTCTACTTCCTCTCCTTCTTCATATCCTTCAACGTTTTCGGGGATAAGAATAAAACCCTCAGCTTTTGCAACAGAACTCAGAGCATCAGCCTTATCTCCGGTTAAGGGGCGCACTTTATTTCCTTCAAAAACAACACGGACAAAATTAACATATCCTATTTTTGACCTTATTTTTGCAGCAAGCCGTCTTTTGAGAACTAATTCAGAAGAGCTTGAGATTGATGCCAGTCTTCGAATTCCTGGGCGAACAAAGAAATAGAGAGCTACAATCCCGGCGACAGGATAACCTGGAAGACAAACTACGGGCACATTTCCGATGGTGCCGAAAGCTGTGGGTTTCCCGGGATTTACTGCAATGCCGTGTACGAGTAACTTCCCCAGTGATGATACAACCTCAGGGACATGGTCTCTTTTCCCTACCGAGGTTCCGCCTGAAAGAAGAATCATATCTGCATCCTTATTTGCTTCTATCGCTTTTTTTATACTTTCCGGATTATCAGGCACTATCTCCCTGTATCTGGGAACTCCTCCCCACTTTTCTACATAGAGGGAAGCCATCAGCCCATTAGTTTCGAGCACCATTCCCGGAGGCGGAACTCCTCCGGCTTTTTTGCGACCTACCAGCTCATCTCCAGTAGGAATGACTGCAACAACGGGTTTTTGGAAAACCTTTACCCTGTCAAACCCTATTGATGCAAGCACAGCTGCATCACAGGGGCGAAGAAGGTGACCTTCTTCAAAAATAAGGCCTCCGCTTTTTATGTCCTCTCCGACCTGTGTTACATTTCTGCCAGGGTAGACCTGAGCCCTGACCTCAACAATATCTCCTGCTGTGACTGTATCCTCTACAACTACAACTGCATCGGCTTCCTTCGGCATTACAGCCCCTGTATGCACCCATTTTAAGCTTCCTTCTTCCACAGAATCAGAAAGCTGCATTAAAACGGGATTTGCAGGAGAAGCTCCCAGAGTATCTGAGGCCAGCACAGCATAACCGTCCATAGCAGCACGGCGATAATGAGGGACATTCCTGCCGGAAACTACAGTTTCTGCCAGTACTCTACCTGTGCAAACTTCGAGCGAAATTTCTTCTATTTTCCTGAGAGGAGAAATATTCTCAAGAAAAAGCTTCAAAGCTTCGTCAATGGAAGTTCGTTCTCTGAATATCCTGCCCATGATTTTCCTTACCTGATAAAAATTAGCCCCCTGAAACCGGAGGCAGAACCGCTATTTCGTCAGTATCCGAAAGCAAGGTATCCAGCCCTTCAAGGTGTCTGACATTATTTCCATTTATAAGGACATTAATAGAACCGCACATAACAGGCACTTCACCTTTTCCTTCAGATTTTTCAAAAATAAGGTCCTTTAACCCTGGATATTTTTCGGTGAGGGACAAGAGTACATCAAGAACACTTTCTCCGGATAACTCCATCTCCGACGTACCTGCTACTTCACGCAGATTTGCAAATAACTTTACTTTTACTTCAGCCATGAGAGAAACTATTTCATCCTACTCCTTAAATATACCTATGCCTTATAAGGGAACAGCCAATGCAGAAGGTTTAAGGAAAAATGCAACAAAGTGAAAAAGATAATCTCGGAAACTCCCAGTGTATTTCGGATAAAAAATATAAAGCTTTGGGACTTTTGATCATTTTTTCTGCTCTATTGATCAGATTGTTTGATCTTGGGGATAGAGTTTTTCACCATGACGAAAGTGTACATGCAAGTTTCACACTTAAACTTCTAGAAAACGGGCATTACAGCTATGACCCTGCTTATCACGGCCCTTTCCTTTTCCACTCTACTGCATTTATCTTTCACTTTCTGGGAATAAATGATAGTACAGCACGCCTGATTCCTGTCTTTTTCGGAGTAGGGACAATTGCTCTGCTGTTTTTGCTAAAAAAAGAGCTTGGAAAAAAAGGTGTACTATGGACAGCTTTTTTACTCTCTTTCTCTCCTAGCATGGTATATTTTTCAAGATTTTTCCGGAACGATATGATCATTGTTTTCTGTACTCTGGCTACTGTTGCAGGAGCAGCTCGCTATCTTGAAAATCTTCATAGCCAAAAGAGACTCCCTTATCTCATCCTTGTAGCATCTTCCCTTGCAATTGCCGTATCTTCAAAGGAGAATGCCTATCTGATTATCCTGATGTTCGGAGCTTACTCAGGAATTTATATTTTGTACAGGTTTTACTCATATTGGAAAAAAGAAAACTTAAGTCTGAAAGAAGCTCTCAGTCTCAAGATTTCAGCTTTTTTGCCTTTCCTTCCTGAACTTCTCCTCTCAGGTGTTCTTTTTATTTTCATTGTAATGTTCTTTTATACCAGCCTTTTCAGGTATGATGTCTCCCCTCTTTCGATAGTAGAAAAAGCTTTTTCTCACTGGATGGAAATGCATAGAATCGAACGAATAGGGGGGCCCTTTTATTATTATATTCCAATTCTTCTTACATATGAAAGTCCAATAATTTTGTTCGGAACACTGGGTATTTTCCATTTCCTGAAGAAAAACGATAAGAATACTCCCTTTTTCCTGTTTCTTTCTTACTGGGCAATTTCAAGTTTCCTGCTCTATTCTTATCTTCAGGAAAAAGTCCCCTGGCTTGTAGTGCATATTGTTCTTCCTTTTGGAATTTTGGCAGGAGCTTATCTGGGAGAATTTTTTGTCCTGAGACCTGAAAACAGACAAATGAAACACACATCCAATTCAGAGAATAGAATTTACTTAATAGAAAGAACGTCCGTCCCCAGAAGTAATCATTCAAAAACCCATATTCTTTTAGCTGGAGTTCTGGCACTTACCCTGATAATATCTCTGTTCCAGTGTATTTCGGTAAACTTCTACAGGAGTATGGAAGACGACGAACTGATGACGCATACCCAGGCATCTCCTGATATCAGGGAACTTATGCAGAAGATAGAGGGGTTCAATCTTGGACCTCAAACTCTCAAGATAGATGTTGTAGACCCAAACAACCTTTACTGGCCCCTGCCCTGGTATTTAAGGGACTATGAAAAAGCAAATTATTCCAGAAAGCCTCCGACGAAAGTATCTTATGATGCAATAATCGTACCTGCATCATATCAGATGTACAGAGAAATACCAGAAGAAGAGTATGCTTCCTATAACTTTGCCCTTCGTCCTGGAAAAGAGTTCACCCTTTATTACAACGAAAAGCTTGAAAAATGAAGGGAAAATCCGGAGGAAGAAATTCTGTCAGAGAAAATATTATTTTGCCTGTTACTACCCAGGTCAGGATTTATTTTCCGACAATTTTTTCCCGGAAAAGTATTTTACAAGTTCCATGGAGATCAGCGTGGTAGAGGCAAGAGTCAGTATTACCCCCCACTCGAAAAGGGAAAGAGGAACTGTCCTGAAAGCCTTTTGAAAGAAAGGAATATAGATTACCATCAACTGAAGAATCACTGTGGAAAGGACTGCGTAAACCAGAGCTTTATTTGAAAAAAGTCCCAGAGAAAAGATTGAATATCGGTCAGAACGCCAGTTAAAGGCATTGAACATCTCTGAAAAAACTACAAGTGCAAAGATCATAGTCTGAAGTTTTTCAAGAGGAAGTCCTCTGTTAAGAGCCCAAACTAAGACGATAAGAGCTTGTAGAGCAATCAACCCTCCAATTCCAAGTCCGGCTGCAATTTCACGGCGGGTAATCAGTCCTTCTTTGACACTTCTTGGCTTCTGCTTCATGAGACCTCCGTCAGGGGGCTCAACTGATAGAGCCATTGGAGGAAGTCCATCGGTAATCAAGTTAATCCACAGAATCTGTACTGCAATAAGGGGCAGGATCTGCCATCCCAGGATGGCGATAAGAACTATTAGAACTTCGCCAGTATGAGCTGAGAGCCCATACGTTATAAAATTTCTAATGTTTTTGAATATATTCCTTCCTTCCTCAACCGCCGCGACTATAGAAGCAAAATTGTCGTCGGTGAGAATCATGCTTGAGGCTTCTTTGCTGACATCAGTGCCCGTAATTCCCATGGCTATGCCCATATCCGCAGCTTTGAGGGCAGGAGCATCATTTACCCCGTCTCCGGTCATTGCCACAACATAACCTTTTTTCTTAAACGCTTCCACGACCCTCAGCTTATGAGTAGGGTAAACTCTGGCATAAACCGAAACTCTTTCAACTTTGTCTTCAAATTCGCTGTCCTCAAGGTTATCGAGCTCTGATCCGGTGAGAGTGAGGTCGTTCTCCTTTAAAATATTGAGTTCCTTTGCAATTGCAGCTGCTGTAACCTTGTGATCTCCTGTTATCATTACTGTTTTGATACCGGCATCTGCACAGATCTGGATTGCCACTTTTACTTCCTCTCTTGGAGGATCCCTCATACCCATCAGCCCTGAAAAGGTCATATCTCTCTCGATTTTATCGGCAGTGAGTTCTCCGGAAAAAATTTTCTCAGGAGAGTTACTCTCGTCTAGCTGGCGGAAGGAGAAAGCCATAATTCTAAGAGCCTGATCAGCCATTTTCCGTACTTGTTCTAAAATCTCCTGCCTTAATTCGGGAGTTAAGGGCCTTATTTCACCTTTAAGGAAAATTTTAGTGCACGAATCCAAGATAACCTCAGGAGCTCCTTTTGAGAAGGCAATAAGACCGTCATCAGGAAAAAGATAAGAACCTGACTCAAGTTTATTAAAAGTAGTCATTCTTTTTCGTTCGGAGGAAAACGGAATTTCCCCAAGACGAGGGTATTTTTGATCAAGAATATCTTTTCTGAGACCTGCCTTCGCGGCAGCAACTACAAGAGAAGCTTCTGTTGGATCTCCTGTGATTTCCCATCCTCCGTCTACTCCAAAAAGGCCAGCATCATTACACAGGGTACACCCAAGTAAAAGAGTCCTGAGATGCGCATCATCTGCAGGAATTTTCGTATTCCCTTTAAAAAAATCGCCCTTAGGATTATATCCATTTCCCGTAACCTTTAAAATCTGTCCATTAATATATATTCTCTCCACCGTCATTTTGTTCTGTGTAAGTGTGCCTGTTTTGTCAGAACAGATAACGTTTGTAACCCCAAGGGTTTCAACAGATGGTAGTTTCCTCATAAGAGCATGCCTTTTGACCATCCGTCTCACTCCAAGCCCAAGACCTACTGTAACAACTGCAGGAAGAGCTTCAGGAATGGCAGCAACCGCAAGGGCAACTCCCCATAGGAACATATCCAGAAGGGGAAAACCGTAAAAAACACCAAGAACCGCGACAAAAGCAACGATTATCAGAGTGGCAACTCCAATCCATTTACCAAATTTGTCGAGGTTTTCCTGCAAAGGAGTCCTGGATCTTTCTATTGTTCCCAGAAGCCCTGCAAGTTCCCCAAATGAGGTTTCCATTCCAGTTGCTGTAATAACAGCCATGCCTCTCCCATAAGCAACTGCAGTACCTGCATAGACCATATTTCTCCTATCGGTCTCAGGGGTCTCAGACGATAGGGATTCGATACTCTTCTGAACAGGCACAGATTCTCCTGTAAGGGAAGACTCATCAATTTTGAGATTAACTTCTTTGATTAACCTGGCATCTGCAGGAATGCGGTCCCCAGTCTGAAGCAGGATAAGATCTCCGGGAACAAGTTTTTGTGAAGGGACTTTTTTCTCAACTCCATCTCTTATTACAGTAGCTTCAGGAGATGTAAGAGATTTAAGCAGCTCAATTGCTTTTTCGGCTCTGTATTCCTGCACGAAACTGAGAACACCTGCAAGAAAAACAGTAAAAATAATCACCACTGCATCGATCGATTCACCGAGTAGAGCCGATACAATAGAGGCTGCCATTAGAATAAATATTAAAATACTTTTAAACTGTGAGAGAAAGAGTCGTAGTACAGAGGTTTTTTCTTTGTCTTCAAGTTTATTTTCCCCATATTTCTCGAGTCTCTTTTCGGCTTCTTCGGAACTCAAACCTTTTTCCGATGTTTCCAACCCCTTAAAAACTAAGTTAACTTCCTGGTCGTAGTACACTTTTTCCCCCTCATGCCTGCAGATCAGGATAAATATTCAAAATCATTTATCCATTTCTTTAATATAATTGAATTAAAAGTATATATAGCGGGGAGGCATATCGATAAGTGGCGGTTTTTTTAAAGGAAGACATAGTTATTCAATTCTCATACAATTCTCATTCTAAGAAAAGAATATAAATGTGTAAAATATTGTTAGTAAGTTGTTACTTTCAAGAATCAAAGGACATTAAAAAGAGAAGAATTAGAATAAAGTTGTAAAGCAAATTAGAGTAAGGACTTGAAACCCTGACCGGAAACAAAGGGATAATTATACATGAAAATTATAATAATAGGAAGTGGGCTTGCAGGACTGTCAGCAGGATATAAACTCTGCAAATCGAATGAAATCGTTATTTTTGAGAAAGATACAGAAATCGGAGGGATGGCTGCAAGTTATTGTCAGAGTTATGCCGGGAAGAAATATTTCATAGAAAAATATTACCACCATATATTCAGGAGCGATTTGGAACTTCTTGCCCTGATAAGAGAACTGGGGCTTGAAAATCAGATGCTCTGGCTTAAAGGTGGAAACGCTTATTTTGTGAACGGGAAAAACTACCCTATGAATACTCCTTTTGAAATTTTAAACTTTAAACCTCTTTCTTTTATTGATCTAATAAAACTTGGTCTGATGGTTTTCAGAATTAAGTTAATAAACGATACAACTTCTTATGACAAAATAAAGGCAAAAGACTGGATCCTTGACACTGCAGGAAAATCAGTATATGAAAACTTTTTTTCTCCTCTCATGAAAAGCAAGTTTGGAAATAATGCTGAAAAAGTTTCTGCGGCCTGGCTTATCGGACGTGTAAAAATAAGATCTGATAGGGGGGCAGATGGGGAGAAATTGGGATACATGAAAGGAGGATTCAATTCTCTGGTAGAAGCTCTTTCAGGGGAAATAACTGCAAACGGGGGCAAAATTTTGAAAAATAAAGAGGTTACCGAGATTGTAATTAATGACAATAAGGTGCAGGGAGTAATTGTTGATGGTAACCTCATAACCTGTGATGCAGTGATTTCAACGGTTGAGCCCAGAGTACTGGATACACTTACTAGAGGCAAGCTTGGAACCATCCACGAAACTCTTCAAAACATCCGCTATCAAGGAACTGCATGCGCTCTTTTTGGACTTGATAAGAAGCTTATGGGAGATGGAAATTACTGGCTGAACATAAAAGCTGATGTGCCATTTGGAGCCGTAATTGAACATACTAATTTCATGCCTTTTGAGGACTACGGAGAACGCCTTGTTTATGTAACTTCCTATTTCCAGAACGATAAGGACATCCTCTGGACTCAAACGGAAGAAGAAGTCCTTGATTCATATCTACATGGCCTGGAAAAGATGTTTCCTGATTTTTCAAGAAAAGATATCCACTGGGCAAAACTCTTTCGCAGAATGGATACTGCACCTGTTTATGAACAGGGATACCTCGAAAAGGTTCTTCCGTTTGAAGCTGGTCCATCAGGACTTTACCTTGCAGGGATGTTCTCTTCAACTAACTATCCAGAAAGAAGCATGAACGGTTCTATAAAGGCAGGGTTCGAAACCGCAAATTTCTTTATAAAAAAAGACTGAGACTGTGAAACCTGCTGGCTTGGTTGAGAGGACTGATCCTGAAAATTCATTGAAGTTTTTGTATGTAGAGAAGAGACCCTTGACTTAAGAAATCTCCCAGGACGAACTATTATATAGTCAAAGGGAAAATAATATACTGTTTTATATATGCAGAACTTCTTTCTGCATGATTACCTGTCTTTCCTATTTATTATTGATGGGGATTTTGACAATGATAAATAAGAGGAAGACAGAGAAAACTGAATATCTGGACTTCTGCCGTTAATCGGCTTTTGGGGGTTTACATGTCAGTCCGCAAATACCGGAGTGACATATGGAAAAAACGTGTTTTTCATTTAGTCTGAACTCTCAAAAAATCCCGGATTCTGTAAAAAAGCTGCCTGGGTTTCCGGGAAGGGGTATTGGCAGCGTACAAGTAACAGGAGTGGTAAAAGATGTTATTCATGGACGTTAGTACCTGGGACCCTTCGAACCGCGATAAGATCCTTGAACATTTTAAGAAGCTGGAGATTCCAGAAGGAATCGATGTCATAAATCAATGGATTGACCTTTCCGGAAACCGCTTTTATATCCTGTATGAAGCGGAAAGTGCTGAGGCTTACGGAGCTTTTAACCTGCCATGGTCAGATGT
>CAZCKG010000025.1:14727-16169 GCA_964498825.1 uncultured Methanosarcinales archaeon | reverse complement strand
TATATTAGTAATTTATTTTACCTTTTAATGGGTTATTCTAAAAAATAGCAACAACTTTGTACATCTGCTCATAAGTTTCTACTTAATTCAGTAATTGTGGGTTATACTTCTATAATTTATCGTAGGTAAACCTGGTAAGGGATTCCGTATGATTAAAAAAGTACCTTTGACTGAACTGAAAAACCGCATGAACTGCTTCAGAAAACAGATGGATATCTCAAACTCAGAATGGGAAACAGCCGTAATCTTCAGCAAGATAAATCTTTATTACTTTACTGGCACGATGCAGGATGGAATGCTGATTATCCCGAAAAGCGGAGAAGCAACATTTTGGGTGAGACGCAGTTATGAGAGAGCTTTAGATGAATCTTTGTTCCCCAATATAAAACCCATGGATAGTTTTCGTGATGCTGCGAAAAGTGTAAGCAAGCTTCCTGATACGGTATATCTTGAAACCGAAGTGGTTCCTCTGGCTTTATTTCAGAGATTTCAAAAATACTTCCCTTTTAAAAATGTTAAGTCCTCTGATGCTCAAATTTGCTCTGTCAGGGCAGTAAAAAGCGAATATGAGCTGTCATTAACAAGAGAAGCTGGCAGGATTCATCAGCATGTGCTCGAAGACCTTGTACCTGAGATGCTGCGGGAAGGAATGAGTGAAGCTGACCTGTCAACTGAATTATTTTCGGTTCTGGTTGAAGAAGGGCACCACGGAGCATGTCGTTTTGGTATGTTCGATACGGAGATGATTCTGGGAAATGTCTGTTTTGGAGAAAGTTCCATTTATCCTACTTATTTTAACGGGCCAGGCGGAAAGTATGGGTTATGCCCTGCAGCACCCGTGCTCGGAAGTCGGGATCGGAAATTAAGGAAAAGAGATCTTGTCTTTGTTGATGTCGGATGCGGAGTTGATGGCTACCATACGGATAAAACCACGACATATATGTTTGGCTCTCCCCTTCCGCAATACGCCATAGACGCCCATAATAAATGTGTGGATATACAGAATGAAGCTGCATCAATGCTAAAGCCCGGTATCCTTCCCTCTGAAATCTATAATACCATAGTGAATGGGCTCGATAAGGATTTCCTGCAAAATTTCATGGGTTTTGGCAGCCGTAAGGTAAAATTCCTCGGACATGGAGTTGGCCTGTTGATTGATGAAACTCCAGTAATTGCCGAAGGTTTTGATGAGCCTCTACAGGAAGGAATGGTATTCGCCCTTGAGCCTAAAAAGGGAATTGAAAATATCGGAATGGTAGGAATTGAAAACACATTTATAGTAACTTCTAAAGGAGGAGAATGTATTACAGGAGATAATCCGGGCTTGATTCCCGTATATTGATTGGAATCCAAAACTAGAAACAAATAAGAAAAAAGTGGATTCAAAGAAAGAGATGGAGTTTACAAGCTCCATCAATTTCTCTTTTAATTCAGCTTTATTT
>CAZCKG010000025.1:0-14627 GCA_964498825.1 uncultured Methanosarcinales archaeon | reverse complement strand
GAAAGAGATGGAGTTTACAAGCTCCATCAATTTCTCTTTTAATTCAGCTTTATTTAGGTTTTCTTTCAAGCTTCTTCTTTGCAAGCTTTTCTATTATTTTAGTATCAACTTCTCCGCCAACGCTCAGTTTCTTGTTGGCAACTGCACTTTCCAGAAGGTGCTGTCCTACCAGAGTACGAACGATGAGGGTAGTATAACCATCAGGGCTTCCAACAGAGCCGGCTGAGATGTCAGCTTTGAGGGCAGTAAAGTCAGTACACACGTCACAGCCTGGGCGGATGGTATCTTTTAGTTCGGCAAGCGGAATTACGTACTGGACTCCATCATTGAGGGTAATTTCGAGTTTGCCTTTAACATCAATACGGCAAACTTTTATGGGTTCGAGTGCGTAATCGCTTTTCAGTTTTCCTGCGATCAGCTTTTCGTAATCAAAGCTTTCTGTGCAGAAGAGTCCGAGCACGAAACGAATTGATCTCTTATAGGGGCTAACCAGCTGGTGGTCGGTTTCAAGCATTTTGCGGACGGCCTGGACTACACAGGGAACTCCAACAACTGCAATATTCCTGTACTTCTTTCTCACGACGGCTTCCTTAAGGGAAGAGACGAGAGGAAGCCACCAGTTGTAACGGCTTCCTGCCTGGGCAACGAGGGCTTCACTTTTGGTAATAACCATTGAATGGGGTTTGAGAGTCCAGGGATCTTCAGTAACTGTAACTATAGCATCTACAAGGCCTGTGTCCAGGGCATTTGTAAGAATAGCAGTAACTGCTCCTCCACTTTGTTTTCTTGGAACGTCAAATTCGGCTTTTCCAGTAGTTATCTCCAGATAGTCTCCTAAAAGACTGGAAGGTTGTTCCTCGAGTCTTGGGCACACCTCATAGCAGGCGCCACAGGGTACATCATCAACAGCAGCTTTACAGTAGTTGTTGCTTTTTGGATGTGTTGAATCGCCGCCTGTTTCAAAGTAAAGGGCATCAGCAGGGCAGACTGCAATGCAGGCTCCACAACCCGAGCAGAGACCTTCGTCCCAGACTTTTGATTTGAGATCAAGGTAATTCTTACTAATCTGTTTCTTTTCTGCCATTTCTGATCACTCCCAGACGTATTTACTTGCGAAAGGTCGGCTGCTTGCAGGTGCGATCCTCGTATAGTTTGTGTCAAGGAACTCTTTTGGGTCATACCCGAACTGCTCACAGAAGCTCTTTATTACCGGAGCTATGCGTTCTAAGTCAGCTTCCGTAAATTTGAATTTCTTGGCTCCGACCCCGAGAAGGTAGTCATCCACTTCTCCTCGGATGATAATTTCTCCACCGTGGATCCCACTTCCGATGCCTCTGTCTGTCATGGCTTTTTCCTTTCCTATACCCAGCACAAGCACGAGGCCACCTGCCATATATTCTCCAAGGAAAGAGTGGGCTGTTCCGCCGACTACAAGTATGGGTCTAGCTTCAACCTCATACTGTTTCATGTGAATGCCACCGCGGTAACCAATATTATTCTTTATGAAGACTTTTCCTCCCCGCATGCTATGCGCAACTGCGTCTCCTGCACTTCCATGGATTACAAGCATACCGCTGTCCATTGTATTGCCAGGGGCGTGTTCTGCGTTTCCATTTATTATGCAGGTTGGCCCGCTCATAAACATCCCTAAGTCTCCACCCGGGACTCCGTTAATTATAATTCGGACATTGCCTCTTACTCCGTCTCCAATAAAGCGCTGTCCTAGCACGTTATCAAGAATTATTTCCTCTGCTCCGTCTGCAACTGCAGCCCTAATTTTCTGGTTAAGGGGAGTGTAGTGCATACATCTGGCATCGATTCTTACCGTCTTCATCTCCATCAGGCCCCCGCTGGCAGTACATCAAGGATTTTAAGCATTCCTTCATCCAGCATATATCCACGCAGACGGTCCCTGTTGCCGCGCAGGCTTTCTATACTGTTAATTCCTGCAGCTCCCATAAGCTCGCTCAGTTCAAGAGTCCAGCCGTGTATCAGGTTTGAGACCTGCATTGCTCCTGCCTCTGGGTCAAGCCTGCTCACAAGGTCTGGACGCTGGGTAGCAATGCCCCAGGGACAGAGGTTTCTGTAACAGTTGCCGCAGACCCTGCAGCCCAGAGCAACAAGTGCAGCAGTTCCTACGTATACAGCATCTGCTCCAAGTGCAATTGACTTGGCAAGATCAGCGCTGCTCCTTATTCCACCACTTGCAATAATCGAAATCTCGTTTCTTACACCCTGTTCTCTGAGTTTCTGATCAACACTTGCAATTGCAGCTTCAATAGGAATTCCTACATGATCTCTGAAGACTTTCGGGGCTGCTCCTGTCCCTCCGCGGAAACCGTCAATGACCACAGCATCTGCAGAGGAGCGTGCAATTCCTGCGGCGATAGGTGCTACGTTGTGCACGGCTGCAATCTTCACAAAGACCGGTTTTCTCCATTCGGTTGCTTCTTTTAAGCTCCTGATAAGCTGGACCAGGTCTTCAATGCTATAGATGTCATGGTGAGGAGCCGGGCTGATTGCATCGCTGCCGAGGGGGATCATACGAGTCTTTGAGACTTCCTCGTTTACTTTTTCTCCTGGGAGATGTCCTCCGATTCCCGGTTTTGCTCCCTGCCCAATTTTTATCTCAATGGCTGCGCCCCTCTCAAGGTAATCAATATTTACACCAAAACGGCCAGATGCTACCTGAACAATCATGTGGTTCTGATAGGGATAGAGTTCCTTATGTAATCCTCCTTCTCCTGTTCCCATGAAGGTCCCGGTTTCTTTTACTGCTTTTGCCATGCTGAGCTGGGAATTCAGGCTGATAGCTCCGAAGCTCATGTGTCCGATCATGATAGGTGTATCAAGTTTGAGGTTTGGAGCAAGTTTTGTTTCCAGCTCTATGTCTCCACTCTCGGTTTTTCTGAACTTGAGTTTGGATGGTTTCTTCCCTATATAGGTCCTGAGCTCCATTGGTTCTCTCAGGGGGTCAATACTAGGGTTAGTAACCTGACAGGCATCAAGAAGGAGTCGGTCATAGATAATTGGCAGATCCCTGGCGTTTCCCATCCCTGAAAGGATGATCTTTCCACTGCGGGCCTGGTTAATTATATCTTCTCTGGCTTCCCTTGTCCAGAGTGGATGGCTGCGGTAGTCTACTGGTTTTTCTGTAATGTTTATTGCGTCCCTTGGACACATGGCAACACAGCGTAGACAGGCTGTACATTTCCTTGATTCTATCAGAATTTTGTCGTCTTCTCTGCGGTAAACACCGTATGAACAATTCTCAATGCAGCGTCCACAGTCCATACACTGATCGCGGTCAATGCTGACCTTAAACTTTGGGGGTACACTTCCGAGCGTCATTCAATAAACCTCCCGATAATGGGTTCTCCTGCCCTGGGAGTGTAGATACTCTTAACGTCTGGGTCAAGGGTCCTTATTGCAGCTTCTTCACTGGAAATGTATAATCGGCTTCCATTTTCACCAACAACCAGTGGGCGCAGTTTGATTCTGTCAGTAAAGCCAACAATGCCATCTTCTGTTCCGACGACAATTGCAAAGGGTCCGTTCATAAGAGCAGACCCGTAAGTCAGACGGACCGCTTTATTCAGCTCGGCTTCTTTTGCAGGCATCCGGTCTATATCGTCCCAGAAGGGAGGGGCAAGAGCTCGGACGACCATTTCATGAGAAAGCTCATGCTGCCTTCCAAGCAGGTCGAACAGATAGGCTACAACTTCAGTATCAGTGAAGAGAGCACATTTGTATCCGTAGCCTTCGACATAGCGCTGGTTTGTACCATATGATGTGATTTCTCCGTTATGCACTACTGACCAGTTAAGAAGGTTAAAGGGATGAGCTCCTCCCCACCAGCCAGGAGAGTTTGTAGGATAGCGGTTATGTGCAAGCCATATGTATCCTTTGTAATCCTCAATCCTGTAGAAGTTAGCCACATCCTCGGGCCATCCGGAAGCTTTGAAGACTCCCATATTTTTTCCGGAAGAAAAGATTGTGGCTCCTTTTACATTGGCGTTTACTTCCATAACTATATACTTAACAACATCATTTTCAGAAGTCATTCTTCCTGTCATAAGGTCTTTTGAGGGTTTGAAAAAATATCTCCAGGGGGTATGCACCTTTTTTATACCGGGTTGCGGGTATGTCGGGATCTCTTCCTCGTGAACAATTTCTCCCCATTGTAGGAGAAGTTCATCAACCTTCTTTTTTGGTTCAGCGAGGTTGTCAAAGAAAACATGAAGAGCATAATAGTCTGCATACTCGGGATAAATCCCGTATGCAGCATAGCCTGCTCCGTCTCCACTGCCTCTTTCATTCATGAGACTAAGGGCGGCCTTTATGCTCGACCCGTCCATTCTGGACTTCGTTCTGTCTATAAAGCCTATTATTCCACACATTTTGATCACTCTATAAATGAATAGGAATGAATGTAATGCAAAGTATATCCGTTAATAACTTTCTGGATGATTTCTGTGGCTCATTTTTGAGAAATAGTTCAAAAAATTTGCCAGCTGGACAACTGGCCCTCAGGGGAGTCTTTTATGAGTTTTCATCGTTTGAGTATTATAATGAGTTTTCATTGTCTGAGTATTTAACTAGATTTAACTAGTTCAAATTGTTCTATTAGTGTGAGTATTTAGTAGCGTTTCCATCTCGGATTTCTCTCTATAAATGGATTGAGAGAGTTGCCGCTAAGGGAAGTAAGTAATTTAGTACCTATTTGGCAATATATATATGTTTCTTTTTTCCAAATTAGAAGTTCTAAAATAATGCTGCGAAGCGAAGTGTTTTGACCTTCAATCTTCTTTTTTTCCTGTTGTAATTTTTCTTTTATAGAAACTTCTCAGCACATTACTTCTTTTTCTCCTAGGAGTCCAATATCACTTCTAGGTGAGACATACTCAAACTTTTCCCTTTTTTTAAAAATGAAATTATGGGAGAAATAGAATTTTTCCAGGAAAGCATTTTTATATCAATATCTTCTTCACATTCTACTTCTTAAAATTACTTATCTAATCTTTTGCAAAAAAGAAGTCGGTAGTAAAACTTAGTTACTTCATATAATTAGTTAGCTTTTTATTATTTATATAAAAGCCTTACTTTAAAAAGACTAATTATTTTTTTAAAATGATCTCTTTAAAAGTAGAGACACACCTTTTTAGTAGATGTGTCTTTGAGAATAAATTATTTCTTCATTTGCACAGAGATTTTTTCTGGCATATGAAGAAGATTTAGCACTCTTTTATGTTTACAGAGTGGGGAGATATTTATTGAGTTCCCATGGATGTACAATTGCTTTGTATTCGTTCCATTCTATTTCTTTTTCACAGAGATAGTGACTGAAGACATGCTCTCCAAGTGCTTCTCTTACAAACTCACTGCCTTTCATCTCATCGATTGCTTCCTTAAGGTCTGCAGGCAGGGAGCGAATACCTCTTTCTTCGCGTTCTTTTTCCGTAAGGTGGAAAATGTTCACGTTTGTAGGAGCTCCTGGATCGATCTTATTCTTTATCCCGTCAAGACCAGCTCTGAGCATCAAGGCAAAGGCAAGGTACGGGTTGCATGATGGATCTGGACACCTGAGTTCAACTCTTGTGCCATTTCCACGGGTTGCTGGAATGCGGATCAGGGAACTCCTGTTCTTTGCAGACCATGTAATGTAGACTGGTGCCTCATATCCAGGTACTATTCTCTTATAAGAATTAACAACCGGGTTTGTAACAGCTGCAAATTCTCTTATGTGTTTTAACAATCCGCCTATATAGTACATTGCATCCTGGGAAAGCTGAGTTGGAGTATCCGGGTCATAGAATGCATTCTTTCCGTCCTTAAACAGGGACTGGTTGCTGTGCATGCCCGAGCCATTTACGCCAAAAAGTGGTTTTGGCATAAAGGTTGCATAGTACCCTTTGTGATAGGCAATTGACTTTACCACATATTTGAAAGTTACAACATTATCCGCAGTACTAAGTACATCGCCGAATCTAAAGTCGATTTCATGCTGTGAGGGGGCTACCTCATGATGGGAAGCTTCTATCTGGAATCCCATATGTTCGAGGGCGTAGTCAATGTCTCTTCTTACATCTTGAGCCCTGTCAAGGGGTGCGAAGTCGAAGTATCCGCCCTGATCTGTGAGCTCTGTGGTTGGGTTTCCGTTTGCGTCAAGTTTGAATAGGAAAAATTCCAGTTCAGGTCCTACATTCATTGAGAAGCCCATTTTCTCGGCTTCTTTGATTGCACTCTTAAGGACATACCTGGGGTCTCCTTCGAAAGGTCTTCCGTCAGGAAGATAGACATCTCCTAGAATTCTGGCTACTGCACCTGTTGAAGGTCTCCAGGGGAGGATTCTAAAAGTAGACGGATCAAGCACGAGTTTCATGTCAGACTCTTCAATCCTTGTAAAACCCTGAATTGAAGATCCATCAAACATTACACCATTTTCAAAGGCTTCTTCCAGTTGTTCTGCAGGAATTGCCCAGCTTTTGATGATGCCGAGTGTATCCGTAAACTGGGTCCGGATAAACTTCACGTCTCGTTCTTTTACAGCCTCTAACACGTCTTCTTTAGTTGTACACTTTTTCATCTGCACCATTTGATTTCATCCTCACTAGGCATTAGGTAACCATTTACCTATCTAATATTATATATATTTTTCTACACTTTGTTTGAAGAAACATTCTAAAAGTTCCAGGTATATTCTATATTCCCCTAAAATTCTTTATATGAATTATCCCCACTTCATTACATAATTTCAAACAACTTCTATATAAAGCTCATTCTGATAAGGGCAGATTCCTCAATTCGATTTTAATATTGCTTTTCCACTCCTTTTTCCCTTCTAAAAAACATTAAAAGCCTGAAATCATGAATAAATCTTTATTTAATCCATAGATTAATATTATTAAGATACAAAATATTATCGGATCTTCCATGTTTAAGAATGCAAATATTTCCAAACTTCTTGCCTCTGTGCTGCTCTGCCAGCTTGCAGGGGTAATAGGGTCAATATTTACTTCTTCGTCTCTTGAGGACTGGTATTTCTTACTTGAAAAACCACCTTTCAATCCTCCTTCATGGATCTTTTTCCCAGTCTGGACTGTTCTTTATACTCTTATGGGGATCTCTCTTTATCTCGTTTTAGAAAAGGGATTGCAAAATTCAGAGGTCAAAAAGGGAATATTAATGTTCAGTTTTCAGTTAGGGCTTAACTCTCTCTGGTCCTTTCTGTTTTTTGGGCTAAAATCTCCTTATTATGCCTTTGTAGAAATTATTTTTCTGTGGATTGTAATTTTCCTGACAATACTTCAATTTAGAACTATTTCAAAAACAGCTTCTTATTTGTTGATTCCTTATATTGTCTGGGTCAGTTTTGCAGCGTTATTGAATTATTATCTCTGGATTCTAAACTCATAATTGAGATCGACATCTCTGATTAAATATATCAGCTGCTCAAAATTAGTCATCTATTTACAGTATCAGAGTCATGATTTTTACTCCAATACTGGTTTTAAACGATAGGCAATAAAAAATAATAAAGAAAGTTTTCCTCGAGTTGTGGGAGAAACCTTCAAGTTAGGGTTGAATGCTTATTTTATAAGGCTCCACACCCGCAACTTCTTCCCAGAAGAGTTGATATGCGGTGCTTTAAGTGATGTATATCATCTTCGGACATATTTTCAAGCTTTTTCTTGTGCTCTTTTTCTATATGATCCCACATAGTTTTTTCAACCTCGTCAATTTCGTGTCCCGCAGCCATGAAATTACACTTGAACCCTAGATCGCCGCATTTTACTATTTTCATTAAAATCTCCTCCGTACAAACAAAATTCATAAAAATGGTCTAAAAAATAGATTTCAATGAACTATAATCAAAATTAATAGAATATAAAATTAAGTTTTTAAGGGTTCTTTATGGAATTCTCTTCTTATTCTATAGGAATATTTTTTGCGCAAATAAAACATTCTTTATATGGGACTTTAATTGTGAGCATTCCTTTGTTATTTACAGCAATAGTTTTTTCGGGGTCTACAGGTCCATCAAGAAAAAAGGACCCCATATATTCCACATTATTACTGAAAGCTTTCAGGTAGAAGCTATTTTCGTGCATGATAAGGGTTATGTGCTCATTCTCTACATCGGGAAGTTCAACTTCCAGGGTAAGGTTTTCGTGTTTATCATCATGATACATTGCTATTATCGGAGTTTTCAATATCTTAGGTACAGGATTGTCCATTATACTCTCTCCCCTTTAAAATGTCTGCCCTGTCTCATTAACCTCTTTTTTTATACTATATCTTTTCAAATTTTTGTTGATAAATGCTGTGACTTTAAGTATACCGTATGAGCAGTTAACAACCTGTTTTTCGAATCTACCGGGCAGCAGTCGCATAGCTGTTCACGCACTCGACTCTCTTTTTGTATTCCTTAAATAAATCCCATTTTTAGTAATCTTTAAGAAAGTCTTTTTCTTTTCTATTATTAGATGAATTCTCTCAATCTGCAGATTTTTGTATTCATCATCAGGATGTGCGCAGATGACAGAAGATAATCTCCATATTTACCCCTAAATGAATCGCCAATTAACGTATTTATACATATCTTCTTCAACAATTGATGCATTTTTTAGACAAAATAATTCTTTTTTTATATTCATATATAAGACTATGCGCACTTAATGCACAAAACAAGTGCCTTCGACTTTGCGATCAAAATCGATATCTAAACAGTTTTAGGCTTAAAGCTATTGATTTATCAATTCAACTGCGCAATTCCTAAAAAAACAACCAGTAGATTATTTCCAAAAGCTGGATTTTTTCTAAACAACCTAGAAGCTTCAAAAGCTTCAAAAACAGGAAAAGCAAGAAATTTTCGTTATGATGTTTTCCTTGTTTTTACTTCTCATAAGCTCTTTTAGTAAGTTCAGGTCTCACGAGAGAAACTCCTGTACGAATGTAGAGTATAATATAAGTCCACTTACTAGCAACAACCATACCAGAAATAATTCCTATATATACTAATTTTTTATACAGCTTAAACGCTTTCTCTTTTAATGCTCAAAAAACAGTTAGTAATCTTAGGACATCAATTGACATTTTCCGTTTGATTTTCAATTGGAAATTTTCCTCTCATATAAGCGTTTCCTCTCATAGTATTATGCTCCTTGACTTTTAATGTAAATCCTTTCTAATAAAAATTAGAAATAAAGTTCTCAGGAAACTGTTTCATAGAACAAAATACAATTAAACAATTCATGAGGTATCTTTGAAATATTCAAAACAGAAAATAAAGGATCTTTCAGATATTAGTTTAGAATCTTAATTTCCTATTTATATAAACCTTCCTAAACACAACTATTTGTGTAAAACTATTAAGATATTTGTTCAAACTCAATAATCTCAACAAATAAAACTATCGGGCATCATCGAAATTGGGATCTAATACGTTTGATAAAGCTGTGTATTGCGCGGCAGTGGGGGAGTGATTTATTCATGACGGCGAATGTCATAGAAGTAAATAATCTTGAGCACAGTTATGGTGATTTAAAAGCTGTAGATAATATCAGTTTCACCGTAAAGGAAGGGGAAATATTTTCATTTCTAGGTCCGAATGGAGCGGGTAAGAGTACTGTGATAAATATTCTCACTACACTTCGGAAAATCCAGAAAGGTGAAGCTAAAGTTAATGGTTATGATGTGGCAAAGGAATCAAAGCATGTAAGAAAATCAATAGGTATTGTTTTTCAAATGATGTGCCTTGATTATGAAATGACTGTGTGTGAAAATCTTGAGTATCATGGGAAGATATACTCAATGCCAAAAGAAGAAAGAAGAAAAAGAATAAACGAACTTCTTAAATTAACTGAACTGGAAAGTAAAAGGAATACTCTTGCTAAAGACTTAAGTGGGGGCATGAAACGAAGGCTTGAACTTGCAAGAGGATTAATGACAAAACCTGCAGTTCTTTTTCTTGATGAGCCGACGATAGGTTTTGATATCCAGACCAGATTGAGAATGTGGGAATATTTGAGGGAGATTAAGAGAGAAGGCACAACCATATTCATGACAACTCATTATATGGAGGAAGCCGATCAGCTCAGTGACAGGATCAGTATTATTGATCATGGGAAAATCATTGTAACAGGGAGTGCAATGGAGTTAAAAAATCAGCTTGGAAAAGATCTTCTTTATCTGGAAACTAGTGATAATAAAGCTGCTGCAGAAGTTTTGAGGACTATCGAATCCGTAACTGGAGTAACTGATGACTCTAAATCCCTAAGAATAATGCTTGGGATAGATGTAACACATGTACTACCGAAGATTATAGACAGTATCAGGCAAAAAGGGATAGAAATCACGACAGTAAATATTAAAAAACCTTCTATGGATGATGTTTTTGTCCATTATACAGGGCATGATTTAAGAGAAGGCGGAACACAGGAAAAGAATGAAGGAGACGAAATTGCGGAGGCATTGAAATGAGCTTTGCGTTCCAAGCGATATACTGGAGAGAAATGGTAAAGTTTTTTAGATTCAAATCCGTGCTCCTCAGTTCATTGATTCAGCCTGTGATGTGGCTGGCATTTTTTGGGCTTGCAATGTCAGATAGTTTTGATAAATTAACTTCCATGATCCCAGGCATTCCCGGTGTTCCAAATGTGGATTATCTTTCCTATATGGGTGCTGGAATAATTGCAATGGACGTACTCTTTGCCAGCCTTTTTGGGGGTACTAATCTCTTATTTGATAAGAAATATAGTCTATTAAAAGAGACTATTGCAAGTCCTATCTCACGAGTCAATATCGTTCTAGGGGTTGGGCTTTCTGCTGTGACGAAATCCTTCATCCAGACGGCTATCATTATTGGATTTGGGGGACTGATTGGTATGAATTTCTTTGAGGGATATACTCCTGTTCAGACTCTTATCTCAGTCGTGGGTATCTTTGTACTGGTTGGGATTTTTACATTGGGGTTCCTCTTCCTTTCGGGATCAATTGCAATTACGGTTGAACAACCAGAAGGGATGCAGTCCATCCTTACCTTTATTAGTATGCCATTATTTTTTGTGAGCAATGCACTTTATCCTGTTGATGGATTTCCTGAATTTATCAAGATTCTGTCTGTGTTTAATCCATTATCTCTTTTGGCAAACGGAGTTCGCTATTTCGCGTTAGGAACTAATTTCTCTGTAATGGGTACCCATTACATTTATACGACAGCGGATATTGCCTTTTCATTTGTAGGACTAATAGTCTTTGCTCTCGCAATGTTATCCGCCGTACTTTGGAGATTAAATAAAGTGAATATTTCTTAATTTTCACTTTATTTTTTCTTAACTCTTGTTTTTATATGTCTTACTTCTGGAGATTACCTGTTTTTCAGATAGTTTTTTATTTAATAGTTTACCCTCTTTAAGTCCGATTTATTTCCAGTTTGCTCACTACTAGTGCTGATGTTTTGATATCTAGCTGAGTAAGCTGATTGTAAGGTGGTTGGAGAGATTTCGTTTTCTCTCTTTCTATTCTCCGAAGTTTCTTTATATAGGCAGAAATTTGTCAAATTGAGCATTCTACAGAATTAGATTTTTGTATCATGAAGTATTTTTGTATTAGTTCGTTTAGGGTCAGTGTCAATGAGTTTGTCTAGCTAGTGCCTGCACTTTGTTCTTAATCTTATGTCAGTGTCATTGAACTTAAAGCTTTAACTCCTAAAGTCTACCATAAATAAAAAAACACATATCTCAGGAGCGAGCTTTTTGAAATACATCTCCTCTTTGTAGTGATTTAAATTAACATGACTACCCTGTTTTATGGATATAGGCCGCTTCTGAGGTCATCTGCGTTGAATCTGAAGGCAATTTTGAAGGATAGTTGAAGAATAGACCTTTCGCCTGAGACGAACTCAATTGTACTGTTTATGCTATGAATCTAATATAACAAGCTTGAAAGACACTCCTTTTTGATCAATTGATACTTTATGGGACCTATATTTTTACGCAGACCTAATATCTGTTTATCTAAGTAATACCATCTCTTTCGCGTGTCTTTCTCTCCTTTTTTGAGATCCATTATCATCTTGTCTCAAAGTCAAATTTCTTAAAAGAATATTATCACAGAACTTTGCCGTATCTGCAATGCAAACTGGTTTTGACTATGAAAGGTGTTTAGGTATCTTTCATTATACAGTTGATGTTTTCATGTTAATTTTCTAATGTAAAAATGCCTTGTTTTGTCATTAAAGCATGTCTACTACAACACACTGAATCACCTTGCCAAACTGCAAAAAAGATCTGATGCGACACTAAGAGTGTTTTAGGAAATAACATCAACCAATTAATAGTGCGCGATCAAAGTCAATTAAAACTCGAAATAGAATGCAAAGCGCTTATATCCAAACTTATTTTTTATTCGCCATCAAAATAGTAATTTAAGGACTGAAATCACTTATTAAAATTATTACCTTATATATTTTTACTAACATTCTGTGTCAATTTTCTAACGTATAATTTTCTTAATATATAACTTCATATATTCTCAAAAGTATATGATTTTAGTGTTCTCTCTTTCTCGTTTTTAATATCTAATTATATCTAATAAGGTAAAGTTTATTCCTAAAGTACATAATATTATAAGGTTTATTAATGGCTCTAGATGCGTTTTTATGGTGACGAAATATGGAGCCAAAAGTACAAGACTTATAGGTTTTGATTTTGGAGTTTCAAGCGTAAACATGATTAAGAAAAATAAATTTAAATAAAGATAAGAATTAATTGGACTGTTAAATTTGAAGAAGAAAAATTCTTCTCCACAATAGTTGGATTGCACATAATGGAGAAACCCCAATATCTGTTTTTATTGGATGATTTGAGGTCTGATATTTCGTAAAATGAAAGATACTTGCAAAATAAATATATGGTCTTCTTTATCTATTATCCTAAGGCCATTTTCTGATTTTTTCAGCAAAATCATCAGTTTTAGCACATAAAAATCAACCAAGATGATAAATTGAGTTTATTTTTCTCTTTTACTATTCAATTTTGCTTATTTTACCAAAAAACAAGATTAATGACTTTATTTTATATACAATTTAAAATAATTTCGAAATATTTATTTATTCTGGAAGTGTCTCCTCTTTTTCCCGATAAATAGTTCCTGATTTTCGGAACTATTTAGTGATAAGTAAAAATTATTCCATATGCTTTATATAAATTAAAGATATATGTTTATATATACTCATCTGCAATGAAATATTTAGATATGTTAATTCCAAAAATTAATACCTCGTTGTAAAAGATTTTTGGATCTGAATTGCAGTGAGTATCGCATATTTGTGGAAATAAATACACTGGGATAGAAAACCTATGTATATTTTTTCTCAAAGGTCGAGAAAAAGGAATAATTAGAGATAAAACTTAAGGGGAGGGATATAATGTTTGCACATAATTTCTCTGTGAATTTTGCTCTGATTTCAGCATATAAGGCATCAGTCTGTGCGCAGATTACCCAAGTAATTGTCGGGTGAATTAAGTGGATAATAAGGAATCCGCTCTCGAAGGGTTTCTGTTGTATTGTAGTGAGAACTATATTGAAAGGGGGGAAATCAAATGTTTGCACACGATTTCTTTGTTAATATAGCCTTAGTTGGTGGATACAAAGCAAAAGTTTATGCAGGAATTACCCAGGTAATTATCGGATAAATTAAATAAAATTCAAAAAAATTGTTTAAAGGGGGAAAATCAAATGTTTGCACACGATTTCTTTGTTAATATAGCCTTAGTTGGCGGATACAAAGCAAAAGTTTACGCAGAGATTGCCCAAGTAATTGTCGGGTAAATTAGGTAGATAATAGGGAATCCACTCTTTAGGGAATTCCATTGTATTGTAGTGAGAACTATTTTTAAAAGGGGGAAAATCAAATGTTTGCACACGATTTCTTTGTTAATATAGCCTTAGTTGGCGGATACAAAGCAAAAGTTTACGCAGAGATTGCCCAAGTAATTGTCGGGTAAATTAGGTAGATAATAGGGAATCCACTCTTTAGGGAATTCCATTGTATTGTAGTGAGAACTATTTTTAAAAGGGGGAAAATCAAATGTTTGCACACGATTTCTTTGTTAATATAGCCTTAGTTGGCGGATACAAAGCAAAAGTTTACGCAGAGATTACCCAAGTAATCGTCGGGTAAATTAAATAAAAATGTAAAAAATTGAATTGAGAGTTGCCTGTTTTACATGCAACTTTTTAGGTCTATAAAGCAGTTTCAATGGTTGCCTCTTAAAGACATAATGGACAATCTCCTGGATTCGTTTGTCTTTAATTGGTGACCAATTAATCTATAGAGTTACAATAAATGGAGGGAAAAGTAATGATAGTCTTACCATCAATAAATATAAACATGGCATGGGTATTCGTAATTCTTTCAAAGAATATCGGCATTTTCATAAATCAGGGTATCTAAATTTAATGAAAGTTGCATGTTTTGCATGCAACTTTTTAGGTCGTAGTAATCTCAATAGCCATATCTTCTAGTATAATGACAAATTCCCTAGATTCGTTTATCTAGAGTTGATGGCCAATTAATCTATAGAGTTACAATAAATGGAGGGAAAAGTAATGATAGTCTTACC
>CAZCKG010000024.1:0-16876 GCA_964498825.1 uncultured Methanosarcinales archaeon | reverse complement strand
GCGCGAACATACCCCGTTGCTTGCAGCGGGGTGCGCCAGCGCAACTTTGATTTTATATAATTATGAATTATATATTTAGCTGTACTTGTGGCAGTAAAGTTAAATCTGTCTCTCCAAACAGAAGTAAGTAACCAGAAAAGTTTCTAGATGTGATTGCCAAGAGTAATATCGATTTGAGGAGTAGATAAAATTTGATTAGAGGATTGTGTACCCAATATATTCAGAGAATTATACAGTTCATAATCTAATATTGAAAAGTTTATCTTCTCCTGTATGTAAAAAAAAGTAGAAAGTACGAGTACGAATATAATAAGATAAAAAATACAAACATATAGCAAACATGGGGGTAAAATAAATGTTCGGATTTGGTGGATTTGGTAGAGGATGTGGGTTTAATCGTGGATGCGGCATAGGCTTTGGAGGCTGCGGTGGCTTTGCCGGCTGTGGTGGCGGCTGCGGCGGATTTGACGGTGGATGTGGCGGAGGCTTTTTTGGCGGCTGTCGTAGAAGAATAGGACGTCGCTTTGGCTGTGGACGGGGCGGCTTTGACGGCGACTTCGACGGGCCGTTTTAATAACCACTGAGCCTGACAGAATTTAAGTATGAAAAGGAATATCTATAGTCATCTTTTCAAGATCTGAAGCTAAGATTCTGAAAAGTCATTTTTTCTTGAAATGATGACTACCTTTTTTATTTTTCTATAAGTTAACTATTGATCTTCTTTTGGGAGCACTTATTTAGTATGGATATCTCATTTAATCAATATTTAGATCCATATCAATTTCTTTTAGATTATTAGATTCTCAATTATTCAGAAGACTTATACTATAAAACTTATGAAAGATGACTTATCGAGTTTGACGCAATTGGCACTGATGGTGATCATATTCATCTTTTTGTTTGAGTTGAGCCAGAATATTCTCCTTCCAAAGTAATGCAAATTATAATCCTAATTTGACAGATTCTGCTAATCAATACAGTATTTTATCATACAAAACATATTGAGTCGACACAATACATTAAGTCGACACATTAAATTTTGATGAAATAAAAAATGTTAAAAAATAGTAAGATGCGAGACAAAACTTTTAATTGTATAAAGAAAACGGGAGCTTGAAGCCCATTAAACATTATGCAATATATGGACCTGTCAAATTTGGGTTTAAAAGTATTACAGCACGACAAATTTTTGAACAATACTCTGAGATCAAAAAATAGCTTTCAAGAGGTAAGTTCTAGAGTGGCGGGGGCTACATTGAACCTTAAGAAATGTAACAACTTTAGACTTAATAAGTAACCAAGCTGAAAATCAGGGAATGAGGAAGAAAAAGAAGCATATGAATAAAAGAAAATAATTGATTTTAACAATTCCATTACAATCGGAGCACTGGTGCGAACATACCCCGTTGCTTGGAGGCTTTCCGACAATTACTGTAAGTAATAAATGAATTCCTTTTTTTTGATTTAAAAGTCTTATCTGCTTTCTTTTCAGTACTTTTTTATTACTATTTGTAATTGCCGGACAGTCTGCTTGCAGTGGGGTGTGCCAGCGCAACTTTGATTTTTGAGGGTAGAAATTTTACCTTATAATTCTGTAAGTATATACAAAGTCTCCACCAGCTTTTCCGTCGTTATCACCATCAAGAGCGATTCCCTGTTCGTCAATTATGAGCCCAGATCCTGTTTCGGTTCCAACCAGGGTAATTGTTATTTCAGCTCCTGACTCATCCATAGGATACTCCCCATAGGGACGGAACATCATAATTCTGGTTCCTGCATCCAGTAATCCTTCTACTGGCTCTGTTGATGCGGAACTTTTTATAATTACTGTTTCTTTTGTGATTGATGCAGCATTCATAGGTGTATTAAATTCGATCCAGATAGGCGAGTCATACTTGAAAGCAAATGTCTGCCTGTCAGGATAAATGCACTTCACTTTAGGAGGAGTCTGTCCATGCTTTAAGTGGATAGGAAACGATTTAAAAACTGCTGGAAGTTGCCTGTTCTGCATATATTTTTTAAAAATATATACAAATGCAACTCCTGCAAATGCACCCAGAAGGAAATCATACAGGTCATTTGTTTTGCGCAATTTCATACCCTCCTTTCGTTTTTATTCCACTGCGACTTTATGTCCGCTCTTTTTTGCGGAATGTTTCTTTAAAGCGTACATGGCTGTGACCCCAATAAGTGCTCCCATGACTACTTTACCAAATCTCATTGAATACCCCTTACCTGACTTGTTCAACTCTGGTTCTATTAATGCTTCTGATTCTTCTGAAGCCTCTGCTTCTATCGCTTCAGGTTTAATTTCCCTTTGAGACTTTTCTGATTTAAGTCTTTCAAGGATATATGCCCCTAGAACCAACTCTCCGTATTTAAGCAATCCTTTATTTTTTTCTGACCCCACTGCCTTAATTTTATTTACGAGATATGCGCTCAGCAATACCTTACCATAAGTTCTCATATTTAGTACTCTTACACCCCCTTGATACTTTTCCTGACCAGAACGTCCCCCTTTATTATTCTTGTCCGGAAAGGAGAATTATACCCCTATATCTATACCTATATCTCACATATTATATAACTATATATAACGACAGGTACGCAAGATACTAAAAAAGTCAATTATTGGCAGATTTACAGGAACTTTCAAGGAAAAACTAAGTCTATTATGGTTCTTTTTTCTTCACTCTTAGCCAAGCGATGCAATTCCTTCTTATCACTGATAAAGAAAGCTATAATTGCCTATGTCAAAAAATACACCAAAGAGCAGTACTTTTACTTAGAACTCATAGTGTATCCGTGCAAATTATCCTTATTACATGCTTTGGTCATGGCATGAGTTATTGAAAACCGTAAGCATAAGAATTTCTTAATTTATACATAAAATGGAGATTGTATCTGTATTCTCAGATTTGATCAATAATTCGAGGACAAGAATTGTTTTTGAATTCGGATTTTTAGTATTGAGCTGAAAAGCGAAATCAAATTTTTTCTCATAACAGAAAATCTCTAATAACTTCAATCAGTACTCCGTATTTCAAAACAGGATCTTGACTGGGAAAATATAAAAGAAACAAAAAATACTGTAATACGCAGTAACCAATACGTGAAATTTTTAATTATATGCAGATATATAAATTCGGCTCTGTAGAAAACCTATTTAATTCAACTACAAGAGGCTGAAATTAGATCAATAAAAGTGTATCAGACTATTCAGTTCAAATTAATGGAGATTCGTTGTTCCAGAGGATTTCTACAAAGCCTCACCTGGATATTCCTCTCTGCTTAATATAATTTCATAACTTTTCGAAAGGTCTGAGATCCAGATTTGGAAAGAAGCTGCAAGAGAAAGATTCTGAAAGGATCAAAAGTTAAAAACTATTTTAGATACAGAAAGTGTTTAAAGCGTATAGGAAATCTAAAGAGAAAGCAGAGAAATAAATTAAAACAGGTAATGGAAATGCTGTATAGAAAAATACCTAAAAATGGAGACGAGCTTTCAATACTTGGGTTTGGATGCATGCGCCTTCCCCTCAAAGAAGGAAAGATAGACGAAGAAAGAGCCACAAAACAGGTACGTTATGCAATCGACCACGGAGTAAATTACATTGACACAGCATGGCCATACCACATGGGAGAAAGTGAGCCCTTCCTGGGCCGAGCTCTTGCTGACGGTTATAGAGAAAAGGTCAAGATTGCCACAAAGCTTCCCTCCTGGACTGTTAAAAGTCAGGAAGATATGGACAGGATCCTGAATGCCCAGCTTGAGAGGCTCAGGACAGACCATATAGATTATTATCTGATCCATGGGCTTGTGGGAGCTCTATGGGACAAAATGGAAAAACTTAATGTTCTCGATTTTCTTGAAAGAGCCAGAGAGGACGGACGCATATTAAATGCAGGTTTTTCTTTCCACGGCTCAGTTGACGATTTTAAGCTAATAGTGGATGCGCACCCCTGGATTTTCTGTCAGATCCAGTACAATTTCCTGGATGAAAAAAACCAGGCCGGAACAGAAGGACTGGAATATGCTGCTTCAAAAGGCCTGGGGGTTATTATCATGGAGCCTCTTCGAGGAGGTAAGCTGACAAATCCCATTCCCCCTGCAGTACAGGAGATCTGGAATGAGGCAGCAGTGGAACGGACACCTGCAGAATGGGCCCTTCGCTGGATCTGGAACCACCCGGAAGTTACTGTTGTGCTTTCAGGGATGAACGAAGAATCCCAGATCGAAGAAAACCTGAAAATAGCAAATGAAGCTTATCCGAATTCTCTGACAAATACTGAATTGGAGCTTGTTAAGAAAGTTGAACAGAAATACAGGGAATTCATGAAAACAGGTTGCACGGGATGCAGATACTGTATGCCCTGTCCTTCAGGAGTAGACATTCCAAGTTGTTTTGAGATCTACGATAACTTCTACCTTTCAGAGAATGAAAGAGAAGCAAAACTCATGTATGCAGCAAAGCCCGGTGGAATAATTAGAGGTGACATCCCAGGTTATGCTTCCCAGTGTGTGCAGTGCGGACAGTGCCTTGAAAAATGCCCTCAACATCTGAATATACCAGTTCTTCTTGAAGCTATCACAAAAGAATTTGAGGGAAAAGATTTCAAGGGATGGAGATTAATGGCGAAAAAGGCTTTTGGGAAAGAGTAAAGAGCAGGAGCTATAGATTAAGGCAGTATAAATAAGTCGAAAATCACGGGATTAAGGGTCGAAGAATAGGGTTAAAGGTCAGGAAGAATAGGGTTAAGGCTTGAGAGGAATGAATTAGTAATAACCTTATGAGCCTCTCCGATAACCTGATGAATCTTTTTAATCTCAGACCTCATTGGAATTTCATAAGTTCTTGGCATAATATTACAATATTATTAGAGTTCATTACTTTTTCCCTATTGAGAAAGCTTTTCCAAGATTACATCCGATGCTGTAGTAACTTCTATTTCCTGTCCCGTAAATAACAGGTTTGATCTTCTCTATATCAGGGTTTCCGTTTTCATCGATTACGGATTCTTCTGCCTTGATATCCACTATCTCTCCTACAAACATGGTGTGAAGCCCTACTTCAATGCTGTGGAGAAGCTTGCATTCAAGGACAACAGGAAACTCCTCTACATAAGGGGCAGGTACAATCTCACTTCTCACCGGGGTAAGACAGGCTGCCTCGAACTTGTCCTCATCTCTCCCACTTGCGATACCGAAGTAATCGGCTTGTTTCACATAATTCTCTGAGGGGATACTTACAGTAAACGCCTTGTTTTCCATAATGCCTGCATAGCTGTAAGTTGCTTTTCTTAAGGATACGGTGATACAGGGTGGATTTGAACAGCAGATTCCTGCCCAGGCTACAGTCATTGCATTGGGTTTTCCATTCATGTCATAAGTCCCGACAACCCAGGTAGGTGTCGGAAAAGCGAGTGTCTTTGCGCCTATCGATTGTTTCATGATTAATCTTGTTTTCAATAAGGTTTATAATTTTCCGTATTATTTCCATTAATAAATTTAATAAGTAGCTGATTTTATACCAGGTTTAGAAAATATAGTTAGAAATAACTGAAGTATTGGAAGCTGGACTTGAATCTGAAAACACAAATAAAGAAAAAATAAGACACATTATAGAAAATTTGATAGGCTGGGGAATTGAAAATCCTTCAAAGTTACACTTCCTGGATCAATTTTACTTATCGCCTTATGTTCAGGAAAACCTTTGTAAGACTGAATTTTCCGACACTTGTACCATAAATGACATAATCCAAGAGGAAATCGAAAACGGAATTATAAAGCCATTTCCCATTATAATGCTCAAGTCAATCTTAAGCTCTATGATACATAAGACGGTGGAGCTGGTAAGAACAGGATATCTTGGAATGGAGAAAGAGGAAGTCAGTAATATGATTTTTGACCTGTTGTGGGAAGGAATTTCCATAAAATAGAATCATACATGAACCTAGCATGGAATAAAAATTAAATCCTGTTGGCATGGTCCAGTATAATTGCTGAAAGGTATCTGTAAAGATGACGCATAGAGTACGAAGCCTGCTCTATATTCAGGATAAAAGAAAGGAGGCTGTTTTAATCGATTGTAGAGGCTCTGGAAGAGTTCAATATTATATCCGGATGGCCTTTGCTTTTAAGTGGTGTTACTTGATACCAGAATATTTTGTCAGATAAATCCTCTTTTCCAGAAAAACAGCTCTAATCAAATTTTTTGATTTTCATATCTAGCTATTTATTACTTGAAATCGCCTCCTGTAAATGATTTTTGAGATTATCTTATAGGATAATTTTATAAATAAGGAGTCAGAAAAATATATTTTATGTGAATAATAGTGCCTACTTTAAAGCAAGGCTGAGGAAATTATGACTCATTTTAATCTTGTGGATAAGGATGAACTGGAGATCCAGATGCTAAAATGGATAGCTGAACTGGAAAAAATCAATCAAGACTTGCGTGCCGATAATATAGTACTGAATCGGAATATTACAAAATGCAAAAGAGCTGAGGAGGCATCGGAGCAGAATGAGCAGTGTGTCAGACTGAAGTTAGAATATGATCTTTCACTTTCTCAAAAGATAGACAGTCTGGAGCTGGCCGAGATTATTGATGTCCAGGCTATCCAGTCCCTCCTAGAGGATTTATATGAACTTACTCATATTCCCATAGGCTTAAACGATCTCAAAGGTAATGTTCTGGTAAGTGTAAAGTGGCAGGATATCTGCACAAAGTTCCACAGAATTCATCCCGAAACCTGCAAGCATTGCGTGGAAAGCGGCATAAACCTATCCTCGGGAGTTACCCCTGGAGAGTTTAAAATGTATAAGTGCAAGAACAACATGTGGGATGTAGTAACTCCCATCATGGTGGGCGACCAGCATGTCGGCTATGTCTTCTCAGGACAGTTCTTTTTTGAGGATGAGCCTCTGGACTATGAGTTCTTCCGATTCCAAGCGAAAAAATATGGCTTCAACGAAGAGGAATACATGGCAGCGCTTGAAAAAGTTCCTCGGCTGAGCAGGGAAGCTGTAAATAAAAACATGTCTTTCTTCATGAAATTTGCTAACATAATCTCGCAGCTAAGCCACAGTAACTTCAAGCTGGCTCAGTCGCTGGCAGAATGCGATACACTAGTAGACGCGCTTCGGGAAAGCGAGAAACGTGAACGAGCTCGCTCGGATGAACTGGAAGCAGTATTAGATGCCGTGCCTATTGCTGTATTTATTACACACGATCCCCAGGTACGTCAGCTAACTGGTAACCGCCTCTCATATGAATGGTTACGGGTTTCTGCGGGTACAAACTTTTCCAAGTCAGCTTCTGAAGGTGAAAGACCAGAGTTTTTTAAGTTATTCAAGGACGGAAGAGAAATCCCGCCTGAAAACATGCCGTCGCAGATGGCAGCTTCAGGTAAAGAAGTAAATGACTGCGAGCTAGATATTGTATCCTCTGACGGTGATATACGACATGTATTAGGCAACGCCAGACCCTTACGTGATGAGCAGGGAAATCTACGAGGATCAGTATCTGCATTTATAGATATTACAGAACGCAAGAAAGCTGAGGAGAAAATTAAGAGATTAGCTGATGTTGTTGAATCCTCGAATGATATAATTATAACTGAGTCTCTTGACGGTATTATTACCAGCTGGAATAAGGGGGCAGAACAGGCTTATGGTTATTCAGCTGAAGAAGTTCTAGGAAAATATGCATCAATAATTGAACCGGATATTATTAAAGGGGAGATAAAGAAGTTAGTTGAAAAGATTAAACAGAGAGAAAGCGTCCAACAATATGAGACCTTGCGACTAAAAAAGGATGGCACAATCATAAATGTTTCATTAAATTATTCTCCGGTTTTTGATACAAATGGAGAGCTTGTGGCCATTTCTATTATCGCTAGAGATGTTACGGAAAAGAAAATAGCAGAAAAACTTTTGCAAGAAAAACGAATTGCAGAAGTTGCAAACCGTTCCAAGAGTGAGTTCCTGGCAAATATGAGCCACGAACTGAGGACACCACTTAACTCAATAATAGGATTTTCTGATATGCTGTATGAGCAGGCATATGGAAAACTTACGGAAAGACAATTAAGAGCTATAGAGAATATTTCTCGAAGCGGAAAGCATCTCCTTAATTTAATCAATGATCTTTTGGATCTTTCCAAAATTGAAGCCGGAAAACTCGAGCTTGATTATAAAGACATTGAACTTGCTACTAAGTTTAAGACGATACAAAATCTGCTGTCTCCAATTGCACATCGAAAAAATATTAAAATTGAAGTAGATATTGAGAAAGAACTTAAAAGAATCCATGCAGACGAGTCCAGGTTTGCTCAGATCATGTATAACCTTGTGGATAACGCTATTAAGTTCTCCTATGAAAATAGTCTTGTAAAGATAAAGGCAAGAAAAAAGGGAGATCTGGTAGAAATAATAGTTGAAGATACAGGGATAGGTATTAAACCTGGAGATCAGAATAAACTTTTCAAACAATTCAGCCAGGTAGACAATTTTTCCTCTAAAAAATTTCAGGGAACAGGACTAGGACTTTCATTGGTTAAGCAGATTGTCCATTTGCATGGTGGATATGTCTGGTTCAGAAGTAATCCCGATGAGGGAAGTATCTTTGCGTTTACAATTCCAATAAGTAAAACCTGTGTTAGGCAGTAAATACCTTTTAATATATTCAATTTTTAGATTGAATGATTTTAGCGGATAAATTGGAAATCAACGTCAATGGATTAAATTTAGTACATTATTAGTGATTCTTCACCGTCAACAAAGAATATCATTTGCGAAGATATGTGCTATTTTTTACATATATTTTAAAATGTGTACCTAAACATACATATGCCTGGAAGCCACGTACAAAGGCCAGGGCTTTCGCTCGTAACCAAATGGACCAATATATCCCTGAAGACATCACAAAACAATTAAATCACAAAACAATTTAAAATGAGTAAAATCAATACTTTAAACCCATAACTTCTACTTACTTTAGGGTCGTTCAACCTCGTTTTCCTCGATGTGATAAATTTGTCACATCGGTGTTAAAATTCAGGTCTTCGGGATAATTGTAGTAGATTGTACACTACATTTATCCCGAAGGCATATTTATGTAGCTAATCTAAAAGGCTAGGGATACAGCTCGGGATATGAAGAAGTATAACTCACTATATAAAAGATGTAAGGTGGCTGTTATTAATTGAGTGTAGAGGCTCTGGGTGAGTTGAAAAAAAATGGCGGGTACTATGCTCCGTTGCTTGCAGCGGAGTTTGCCAGGCAACTGCGATTATTTTTTATGAAATAAATTTTCTAAGAGACCTCAGGATATTATTTGCACATTGCTCGAGGTTTCTTGTCACGGCTGCTAGCCTCAGGAGTGATTATTGACCCGCCAAGCCACATAACGCCAGTTCGAACTTCTTCAGTTATAACGTTCAATCCTCCCCATGTATTAAAGTCCACTATAAGGCATGATTGGGGATCGAGTATAATGTTCCTGCTGCTGCAGCGACATAGTGATGAATGGGGTCTGCCAGCCGCCGGCGCGCACGTTTACATGCCCCCATTTCAAAAGAGCTTCGGCAGCCTTCTTATCATTCATGCTGGCCCTCAATGCTAATTCGTAGATCTCCCTGTATTGCTCCGTACTGCCCAATGTTATTGAGAGTATATTGCCATTATTCTCCAGGAAGCTGGATATGACGGCGCTCACCACCGCGCCTACTCTTGCTCGGGACTCTGCCATATCGCCCTCCGCCTCTATACAGAGGTCGACTGGAGCGCCGGCAGGGAAACGATCCAAGCCCAGCGAGTTAAGCGTGGCCAGAATGTGACCTAATCCACCGTCGACAGTGCCGAGAGGCGGCGTATTATTCATGGCAAGCGGAGCGTTTGTATGACGGTCAGCAGAAGCAGCCCTTCCCAGGCCCATTAAAACATACGTTGCGAAGGTTCCGAGGCCAGCTGTAAACGCAACAGTGATATCCTTTTTCAGACGATCCTGCAAAGCAGGGCCGTAATAACCTGCCGTTAAGCGCAGACGTCTGATGCGCTTGGCTTCATCCAGATCTTCCGGTGTGGTTCGATACACCTTGTCAGCAAACTTCTTAGCTTCGTCCACCGACTCTTTGAAGCAGTCATTGATGAACCTTCCGACCTCGTTCGTTAATGGATCATTACTGCCAAACTTTGGGCTGTGGCAGAGGAAGTCGGAATGTATGTTGGCGTATATAGCCTGCTTTTCAGGGGCAGTATCAGGTGCTGTGAAGTTGTACTTGAATGCCCCCAAAACATCTTGAATCTCATATTTTTCTTCATCAAATACCCATTTCTTGATCGCTGCGATGCTATTAACCATATTGGGCAAACCTGAGAGTATAGTTCCTCCAAATATATACCGAGTTCCACCCCATGACTTGTCACGTCCACGCTCAAGGCAGGTTCCCAGAAAAGCTGAGAATAGAGGAGACGGAATGACAAACTCATCCAGCAGATAATAGTTGTACATCGCAACTGCGGACTTGAAAACAAAAAAATCCATATTCTTTTTAAATGCATCTTGCAGGTCATCATACGTATGAATAGGTTGAGTACGATAGCTACTCTTTCCTCCCCGGAGCAACATGGGGTTCGAATCGAGTGTGGCACCTTCGTTCAGCGCACATTCAAGAATCAGCAGCCCGTTTATCATGTTGAATGTCCAGTCACACTGACCATTCAGTATTGGTTCCCAACATCCATCAACGCAATAATCGTAGGCCATGCTTTCTGCTTCTGCCTTTTTCACTGTCTTATCTTGCAACATTGAATTAACCAGACCAGGGATAATAACATCATCATTGAGAATACATGGGACTGTACCTGTCCGCGTAATCGAAGCTACAACCCTGTCCATCAGCTCTTGTGGGCTTTTCTTGTGCATACGGACGTAGAGACCAGGAGTCGGCAGATTGACGTTGGCCCATGCCTGGATCAGGATATGGGTACACTCAACAGTTGTATCGTTCTCTTTTAAATCCTTTCCACCAACTACTACATTCTGCAAAAATTGATTAACATTCCCTCGTTGGTCTGCATACCATGCCTGAGTACCCATACTGATTCCATAGTCCACATGGTCCTGATCATTCAGGTGGTCAGTAGTAAGATTTAGGGGCGAGGCTGTTTTAATCACAAAACATTCGACCAGTTCCACTGCATTTGCAAGATCCTTGACATCTTGCTTCAGGGTATTTTTCAAGTATGGTTGCAGAGTCTGATCCAACCGTCCGAAAGACATCTGATCCATGCCGGCACGCAGACCGATGTGTAAAAATAAGATACTCTGAAGTGCTTCTTGAAAAGTATCCGCCGGATTAAGCGGAACCTTTCGGCAAATTCTGGCTATCTCCATCAATTCTTTCTTTCGTTGTATATCAGTCTCTTTTTCGGCCATTGTAGCAGCCAATTCGGCAAAACTTTTGGCGTAATCAACCACAGAATCACAGCTGATGATTACGGCCTGGTAGAAGTCTTTCTTGTCCAGTAAACTATCTAATTCGTTTTCTTCCATCAAAATTGGCCCGAAATCTTTAACCTTCTTTTTAAGATTTTCAATCTGGTTTTCAATCTGGTTTTCAAGACCTTGAATCTGTTCATTGCAGAATTCAATGATAGAACGGATTCCGTGCTTGACAAGTTTCTGGTAATCTGCAACGTTATGACCCAGCACAGACAACTCAGAGCGATTCGCAATGCTTGCCATGTGCCGCTCTTCATGATTGAGATAGTCAGGAAATATCTTTCCCAGACCATTGGAACCCATTGGTGGGATACCAACCAGTAGCTCGCCTGGAAATATTATGTATGAATTTGTTTTCAATGACTGCTTTGGGTCAGTCAAAGCTTCTAGTATCGTTTTAATGCCCATGGCCCTTCTAATGATTATGGGTTCCAATTCCTTTTTGCCCTCGAGCTTGGAGAGGTCAGGAAGATTGTTTTTGTCAATCCAATCGTTCTTACGGTTCTCACAGGCACGTTTCCATAGAATTTCCCTGAGATTTTTGGTTCTGTCTGTCATTGATTCAGGCAGAATCGGAAACAATGTCGATTCAGCCAGAATCGGAGACAATGTCGATTCAGTTGTAATAATCATTACTTTCTCCCCTTTCAAGTCTTTTTATTTTTAACATATGATTGTAGCCAATAATCCTTTTCGTTGAAAATAGTCTTTAACAATGCCAAGTCGCTCTATAGAGGGAATTACTTCGCAGCCCATGGGACAAGGTATTCCTGCTGCATCATAATAGTGAGTAGTTCCACGGTGGAATGGAAGTAATTGTATTTCGGTCAGTTGATTAACCTGCATATCCAGAGCAATTCGTTCCAGCGATTCTGGCAAATCGGTAATACCTGCAATAACCGGCATTCTGACAATGACACGGCCTCCTGACCTGGCCAAAAACGCGAGATTGTCCTCAATAAGGTCGGCATTCGGCGGCACATAGAATGGTGTGGGTCGAAGGCCGAACAGCCAACAATCCACCAGTTCAACCACTTCCGCCAGATATTGAGTTGGCAACGTTCCAGAGGTCTCGACAGCAGTGTGAATACCTGTATCTTTGCATAAGCGGAGCAACTGCATCAGGGATTGCAACTGCAGCAATGCCTCCCCGCCGCTGACCGTTATGCCTCCAATGCTACGCAACATATCCATCTGGGGATATAGCAAGTCCCAGAGAGCAGAAACCGTAATTTTCTTCGTAGGCAAAGCCAATGCACCACTTATACGTCCACGGCTAGATATAGGGCAGGCGTCAACGCATTTCCCACAATGGATACAGTTCTCACGGCACAGATCGTGCTCCTCTGCATTGACCCGGTGGACGAATTGAGGACATACTTGTTCACAGCGTCCGCATCGGAGACAGCGGGCGGGAAAGAAAAGAAGTGGCGCCTCTGATGCATGGGAATGTGGCGAATGGCACCAAGGACAGCGGAGGTTGCAGCCTTGCAGAAAGAGCACTACCCGCTGGCCAGGGCCATCACAATGGGAGAGCCAAGAAATATCGAAATACTGGATCGTAAGTGATTCTGTAGGCCTTAGTCTGTTCTTTGTAGAATTTTTAGAGATTTTTGACATGTAATTGCCTCAGAAGGCATATTAATTCCTCAGTTAACCAGTTATTAAAAAGCGATAGCCAGTCGAGAACACCCCGCCCCTCCACGGTTTTAGAATCATTGTCGCAGCCGCAGGTGCTTATATGGGCTTGATACAGCAGCAACACTCTCACTATCACCAGAATCTCGGACATGGATGTTTTACAGTTGTAGTTCGCATCACTTTTCACCTCCTTTCTTTAATTACTTAGAGTCTGTCTTAAAGTCCAGGCTACCTTATAATTGGCTAACTATTAGCTTCAATATTCAATGCAGGCTGAAATTTTTCCGAAAACATGCATATGTACTCAAAAGAAATACTTTTCCCATAATTAATGCTCGACGCATGAAATCAAATCATTAAGTACTACGGTTCTAATTTGCATCTAAAATTCACTGGTTTTCTGTTATTGTTTCAGAGTCAAAGATGTAGCTTATATCTTCAGTACAGATCAAAATATTATTTTAAGACAGATTCAAAACTGAGAATTAGTCATACAATAGTTATCCCACTATAAAATACTGATTATATTTTTTTAAAATGTATATATCTTATCATATTTTTGACTGAAAAAAGTTTTTTGACTGAAAAAAGGTTAGATTAAAATTAAAATATATACTTAAGTAGTTGAGTGAATCGTGGTCGGCTTTTTGAGCAATGTTTGGATGTGAGGGTTGAGTGTGAAGAAGCTAGCGCTGTTGAGTAGTAGGGAAAACCTTCCCTATCTTCAGGATAAAAAAGGTAAAGTGGCTGTTTTTAATTGAGCATAGAAGCTCAGGGAGAGTTGTTGTAGATAAAAACAAGAACTTTCTGGCACTCGATATGCTTGCAACAAGTGAGCCACTGCAATTTTAATTATTTTATGAAATAAATTCTCTAAGAAGCTAGAATGCTATCTGTAATAACCTTGTATGCTTCAAAGGTTATGTTAAAGATCCGGCTCTTGTGCACTAACCTGATTCGAGTGTTTGACTGAAAAAAGAGGGGTTGAAAGAGGGTACTATTTTGGATAGTTGATGGAGTTGAGGGTTGGTTTTTTGAAGGAATTTTTGATGTGAGGGATGGGTGTAGATGAGGCTGGCGCAGTCGGAAAATTAATGTTTTCGGGTAGAAGGTATGGTAGCTGTTTTTAATTGAGTATAAAGGCTCTGGGTGAGTTAGAAGAGCTAGATTTTGGAGCTGACTACCTAGTTGCTTGTAGCGTGTGTGTGTCAGTGCAACTTTGATTGAGAGTTTCAAAAAAATAAAATTATGAGTTAAATTTAAAAGTAAACTCGCTTTTTAGTGAAAGATTCACCCAATTTTTTTAAAGACTATTAATATTAAGAAGAGGTTATTCTTAAACTTATATATGATTTGATAACGGACATCGTCCTATGGCAACGATCACAACAGAGGACGGCACACGAATCTATTACAAGGACTGGGGCAGTGGACAGCCCGTGGTCTTCAGCCATGGTTGGCCATTGAGCGCGGATGGCTTTTGAAGACCAGATGTTCTTTCTAGCTTCCCGGGGATATCGATGCATCGCCCATGACCGCCGGGGCCACGGGCGTTCGAGCCAGACCTGGAATGGCAATGACATGGATACCTACGCGGACGACCTCGCGACGTTGGTCGAAGCTCTCGACCTGAAGAACGTGATTCACGTCGGCCACTCTACAGGCGGCGGCGAAGTTGCCCGCTACATTGGCCGGCACGGCACGAAACGTGTAGCTAAGGCCGTATTGATCGGCGCGATTCCACCACTGATGTTGAAAACAGAGACAAATCCGGCAGGCACACCTATTGAGGAGTTCGATAAGCTGCGTGAAGCGGTTCAAGTCGACCGTTCGCAGTTCTGGAAGGATCTCAGCCTGCCCTTCTACGGTTATAACAGGCCAGGCGCCAAAATCTCGGAAGGCGTGCGTGAATCATTCTGGCTCCAGGGAATGATGGCTGGATTTCCGGCATCATACTTTTGCATCAAGGCTTTCTCCGAAACAGATCTAACGGAGGACCTCAAAAAGTTCGATGTTCCGACGCTGATCCTGCATGGCGATGACGATCAGATTGTGCCGATTGGTGCCTCGGCCCTACTCTCGTCCAAGCTTGTTAAGGACTCCACGCTGAAGATCTATAAGGGCGCGCCGCATGGCATGTGCACGACACTCAAAGACCGGGTCAACGAGGATCTACTCACGTTTTTCAAGGCGTGACGATAGCCGAGGTGATTGGGAAGTAGTATTGAACTTTCTCGGGTAGCAGTAAGTCAGCACTCTCGCGACCGGATCCGAAGCGCGTTTTGCGCAAAAATAAGGAAGTTAACCTTGAACATTAACAAGAACTTTCTTGTGGTGCAGAACGGCAACGCCTATGACGAGGGCCTTGACAACGATTTCTGGAAACTGATCAAGGCTTAATGGTTCATACATGGTTCGCACTCACAAAAGGGAAGTTATTATGACCAATCAGAATAGAAATATCTTCAGACCAGACGGCAAAAACTCAATTCACGATGGAATCGAACACGATCCCGGCGGGGGCAAAGCTTTGCTCGATCCCACGGATACAGTCCTGTTGTTGCTCGACCACCAAACGGGTCTGTTCCAAAATGTGAAAGACATTAGTGTGGCCGAATTGCGAGCCAATACCACCGCTCTGGCAAAGCTGGCGACGTTGCACAACATTCCAGTTATCACGACGGCTTCGGCTCCGGATGGACCTAACGGTCCGCTCATGCCGGAGATCTATCAATCTGCTCCCCATGCTATCTACGTTCCTCGTAATGGAGAAGTCAACGCTTGGGACAACGCACTTTTCGTCAAAACAGTACGGGAAACCGGCAAGAAAACTTTGATCATGGCTGGCGTGTGGACCAGCGTCTGCGTCATGTTCCCGGCGTTGGATGCCAAAGCAGCTGGATTCAAGGTCTACGCCGTAATGGATGCTTCAGGCGACCCAAGCGAGATGGCATCGAGAACGACGCTCGCCCGTTTTACACAAGCCGGCGTGATCCCGACGAGCGCCAATGCGGTTATTTGCGAAGTGCACCGAACTTGGAACCGCCCCGACGCTGCAGAAATCGCGGAATTGTACACCATGGTGTCACCGAATTATCGTGCAGTAATGGAGAGCTACCAGAAAGCACAAGATGTCATTAAACAGCAGCAATAAATTACAACACTCTGCAGTAGGTGGCATTTCTGATGAAGTGTTATAGTGATCTGAACAGGAGTTTGGGAATTACCTGAAGACCATACTTACCACGTACTTAAACTTAGAAGCCGCGTACAAAGGCCGGAGCTATCGCTTGCAGCCAACTGGACCAATACATTCCTAAAGGCTCTACAAGCAATAAAGAAGAGAAAATGAATACTTTAAGCTTTAACTTGTGCTTCTTTTATAGTCTTACGATTATGTTTTTCTCCGTGTGACAAATTTATCACATCGACATTAAGATTCAGGTTTTCGGGATAGATTAAAGGTTATGTTAAAAATCCGGCTCTTGTGCACTAACCTGATTCAAGTATTTGACTGAAAAAAGATGGGTCGAAAGGGAGGACTATTTTTGATAGTTGAGGGAGTTTGGTGGGGTTTTTTAGGATTTTTTGGTGTGAAGAGCTGGCACAGTCAAGTAGTATGGGATCTGCCCTGTTTTTAGGATAAGAAATAAGGAAACTGTTTTTAATCAAGTATGGAAGTACCATCGAGTATTTATACAAATGTAATGTTACAATATAACTGA
>CAZCKG010000023.1:0-16952 GCA_964498825.1 uncultured Methanosarcinales archaeon | reverse complement strand
AGGGATTAAATAAATATTTCTCACCCGAGTTGCGCCTCGCCCGAATTGCGCCTCGCCCGAATTGCGCCTCGGGAGTACGCCGTCCTTTTCGCTATGCTCAAGAGGACTAACTTATGGCTTAGAATCCCGAATTGCGATTCGGGAGCCCGCCGTCCTTTTCACTCACTTCACTCGTTCAAGCAGATTAACTTATGGTTAGGTATTATTTCTCAAAAAGAACTCACTTATCAAGTTATACCTTTTTTATCCTGAACTGCGTTCATGAGGATTGACAATTGGATAAAAAGAAAAAGAAATGAATGAGGTAAGAAGTTTATATTGTTAAAAAAAGTGGATAAAAAATCAGATTTGCTGGATCATTTTTTCCACTTTTACTCCGGTTTCGCTGAGGGAGTACATTTCTTCCTTTTTTGTGATTAATTCTTTTTCCTCGAGCTCTTCGAGGGTTTTTGCGATGGTTGGGTATACGATTCTCAGCGTTTTTGCAATTCTTTTTCCATCCATTTCTCCTTTTGAAGAAAGTAGGGAGAGCACTTTTTGCCTTACGTTATTTCCATTCACAAAACCTATTAACTCGTTCATCAGGTACCCCCTGTATGTGTTTTATTTATCTGTTAATTTTATGCTAATATATTTATATATTAGAAGTGCATATAATATGCTTCTATAGGTTATAGAGAAAGATGGAATTCAAAATATATCTAACTTTTTGCTGGCTAAGAAGTGCTTTGTCCGGCAAAAGCGGAGATTTCCAAGGTTTTTCAGCTTGAATCTGATATTTTTGGGACTTTCATGTCTGGAATAACATAGCAGCACGACTCAGTTTTTTCTATAAGATTTGTGTCTTTCGCAATTTCCGTATGGATATTCATTACATTCTATTCACTATACCTCTTTAAACATAAATCTAGTAAAATCGAAAAAAATTGGAAAAATATAAAGCTTTGGATGGCTTCTTATGATGTTAAGGTTCTTTATCTGTGATTTGAAATTCAGCATAAAGTGCCTGAAAAATACCATTAGGCTTTAATACCTTCATTGATTAGTACTTTATATCTATTCAGTTATTTTTAGATGTAAATTACATATACAATGATTACAAATTCGGAGGACATACCAACAAATGAGCAGCGGAATGTGCCCGGTATGCGGGCTTCCAAAAGAACTTTGCATATGCGAAGAGGTAGCAAAAGAGCAACAGAGAATTACTGTAAAAGTCAACAGAAGAAGATATGGAAAAGAAGTTACTGTTGTAGAAGGCTTTGATGCTAGTGAAATTGATCTTCACGAACTTTCCACTTATCTTAAATCAAAATTTGCATGCGGAGGTACAGTAAAAGGAAATACTGTAGAACTTCAGGGCAATCACCTGAGCCGCATGAAAGAAGTCCTCATGGAAAAGGGTTTCTCTGCTGAACAAATTAAAAACTAAACTCTAACCGGCTTCTCAGAGATAACCGGACCTGGAAATTTAAAGTATTGTTTTCAGGTTCGGACTCATTCTCCTATCAGTTTTCTGATAGCATGCGTTTTCCATGCGGCACATTAAGAGAGAACTGGTCCTTGAGACATAGTTCTTACTACAAATTTTCTTAACAAAAACCATCGCCAGTTCATATAATTCATATGTCAATAAACAGATTTCGTAAATAGTTTAATTTATAATCATTAATTTATTTATCCAAGTTGGTCTCTAATGAAAACAACATGTGAAGTTATGGTACAGAAAGTCTTGCCTGCTATCAGGGCTGAACTCGCCCGAACAATGATTTTTGAGCATGGATGTACCCAGCAGGACGTAGCGGAGATACTTGAATTGTCAAGAGCTGCCGTATCCCAGTACGTGAGCGAAAAACGTGGGGCTGAAGTCGATTTCTCTGAAGAGACCCAAAAAGAAATCAGAAAATTCGCATTAGTGCTTCTAGATAAAGACTTATCTTCTCAGGAAAAGGTAAAACACATGTGCAGTATATGCTGTTTTGTCCAGAAATCAGGCTGGCTGTACAGAAATGCTCCTGAAGTCAAAACCTGCGTCATTTGTAAGGATATGAATTAAAAGTGAAAGAGACACTATGTATCAAATGCAAAGGGAAAGGACTTTGTGGGCGTCCTCGCTGCCCAATCCTTGAGAAATTTAAATCTTTGCAGTCAATTTCTCCTGCAATATCAGGTGATTCTATTTTTGGGGCTTCTCCCCCGGCTCTTTTTGTCGGAAGCTATGGTTATCCCAGGGTTTCTGCAGGTCCCCTTATCCCTCCATTAGCACAGGAAAATGAAGCCGCCAGTTTTGAAGAGCCCTCAGCCTGGGCAAATATGCAGATTGAAGATATAATCTCCATGCGTTCCCGTATGGTCAGGGCAAATACGAATCTGCATATAAAAGATGCGCGAAGCAAAGATAACCCCCTTCTTGTTAAGGCTCAGGAACTTGCCCTCTCTAAAAAACCGGTAGATACTGAAGCCTGGTTTTTTAAGGCTCCAAAGCAGGAACTCAAGTTTGATGCCGTTCTCACACCTATGGGCCCTTCAGGCCTGGTAAAAAACTTTGAGCTCGCTGAAAATCCGAGTGTCCCGAAAAAAGTGGATTATCTGGTTTATGATACTGATGCTCTGGCAAAGGATGCTATTAATGAACTAATAAAGAGTGATGTTTCAAATGAACATATCACACGTTTATTTTCCATAGGGCTACTAGGGAAAGAAAGAAAGATCGTGCCTACCCGCTGGTCAATAACCGCTGTGGATGATCTGGCCGGAAAGGAACTTGCAGATCGAATAAAAGACTTTTCCTGGGTTTCTGAAATTCAGCTTTTCAGCGGGACTCATTTCGGGAACCATTTTGAAGTTCTAATCCTTCCCAGAGCTTATTCCTTCGAACTGATTGAAATCTGGCTCCCCAAAACAGTCTGGTCCGGAGAATCAAGCTGGATTGGAGAAGATAATGAAGGTCTGGATGGGAAAAAGGGTTATTCGCCCCTTGCAGGAGGTTATTATGCAGCAAGACTTCCCGTGCTTGAGTACCTTGCAGAAATAAAAAAACAGGCTTCCGTTTTCGTACTCAGGGAAATATCTCCTGAGTACTGGGCTCCTCTTGGAGTCTGGGTGGTTCGAGAGGGTATGAGAAATGCTCTCCGAAATCCTCCGCGAAAATTTGATTCTCTCGAAGCAGCAGTTTCAGATCTTGCAGGCAGGATAAGTACTCCTAAAACAGAATGGATTCAACAGGCAAAGATGCTTTCCGAATTCCGCTTTCAAACCACTCTGGATTTCTTTTTTAAGACGGAATAAAGTTAAAGTTAAAGTTAAAGTTAAAGTTAAAGTTAAAGTTAAAGTTAAAGTTAAAAAAGGGTAAGTAAAAACTTACCGCATTTATTCGAATATCTCGGGCACAATACGCCGGGCGACTTCTTCATAAGCTTTAGAAATGTCACCTTTGTCAAACCTGAATACATCTTTATCCATTGATTGCCCGGTTTTCTTGTCCCAGAACCTGCAGGTATCACAGGAAATCTCGTCTGCAAGGACAATTTCTCCGTCTATCCTTCCGAATTCCAGCTTAAAATCAGGAAGAACGATCCCCTTTTCATCCAGGTAAGGTATGAGTAGTTCGTTAATTCTGAGGGCGAGCTTTCGGAGTATGGCGAGTTCTTCCTTTGTTGCTATCCCAAGTGCAAGAGCAATATCGTCATTGAGCATGGGGTCTCCGTACTCGTCGCTCTTAAAATCAAAAACAAGTACAGGATTTTTGAAAATAGTACCCTCTTTCAATGGATATCTTTTTGTAATTGAGCCTGCGGCAATGTTCCTGACAATGACTTCAATTTTTATAATATCGACTTTCTTTACAAGCATCTCAATATCAGAAAGCATTTTGATGAAGTGAGTCTTAATTCCCTCGGCCTCAAGCATCTCAAACAGCTTTTTTGAGATCTGGGCGTTGTAATACCCTTTCCTTTCCATTTCCCCTTTTTTCTCTCCGTTAAATGCAGTGAGACTGTTTCGGAATTCGGCAATAAGGGTGTCAGGATCATCTGTCTTATAGATAGTTTTTGCTTTCCCTGAATAGAGCTGTTCTCTTGTCATGCAATGGTCCTCTTTAGGGATAATTTGGAATTCCTCAGATGTAGGTATCTTTGGAATGATAGTTTTAATATAGGAGTTATGATAATGCAGAAGTTTTGGTGACGCCATTATATTTCAGAAATAGATCGAATGGGTCAATGCTTCTCCGAAAAGAGCATTCACTTTACGGAGACCTTTCGATTATCTCTAAAACCCATGACCGCTCTCTGAAAATTAAGACCTTCCTCGGCATCGGCTGAAGCTTTTTCCGAAATTATGCTCTTAATCCCTGAGAGACAGATTAGATGATAACGCCTTCTGCTAGATAAAGTTATCATCTCTGTTTGGCTTCCTATCTTCACTGTCGACTGTTTCGCAAATTTTATCATTGAAGAAAGTGAATTACTAGGTTCAGCAACTTAAAAAAAGATTTAAGAACTTACCGCATTTGAGTGCCCTACACTTGATAATGGACTAATTAAGCACGCAACGGGTAAAAAACATGTCAGGCACTATACTAGACATCGTAGAACTTCTGCTTACCGCAGAGGTCTATAACCGCTATCCTGTACTGGATGTAAACGACCTTCCCAAAAACATTCGGAAAAATTACTGGAGCAGCACAGAAAAAACAGTTCCCAAACCCATTACAGCTACATTTATCAGGATTGAAAAGCTGTATGGTGTGACGGATATCGAAAAAGTCGTAAGGAACGTCCCATTCATAGTTATTGACAAATCCCATTTCGAACTTCGCCTGAGTGCTTTCGAACTTGCCGCAGAATGGTTTGAAAAGCAGGAAGGATCTGAGGAAAGGATTGAAAATAATCCTGTCCTGGCCTATTACTTTGGAGAAATAAAAAAGGTTCAGGATGCCAATTATGCGCTTGCAAAAGCGAAAATAAGGCCTAAAGAAGTTGATAGAGAGTGGATAGAGTCCCTTATAGCTGAGATCAAGAAGGAAGATAAAAGCGAAGAAATGCTCAAGCTCGTTGTCATTATCGCTCCTGAAGACGTAAAACAGAAAGTAAAGGATCTTGTGCTAACCAAGGAGCAGGAAAGTGAAGTTGAAAAAATTATGAAGGCAATCAAGCACAGGGAATACCTGCGGGAGATTGGTCTGCATGATATAGGAAAACTTCTTTTCGTTGGGCCTCCTGGTACTGGAAAAACCTCTGTTGCCCGTGCACTTTCAGAGCAACTCTCTATTCCCTTTGTTGAAGTCAAGCTCTCCATGATAACAGATCAGTATCTTGGCGAGACTGCAAAAAACATTGACAGAGTTTTCCTGCTTGCAAAGAAATTGAACCCCTGTATACTTTTCATAGATGAGCTGGATTTCGTTGCAAAGGCAAGGACATCTGACGAAAATGCTGCTATCAAGAGAGCAGTCAATACCCTCCTTAAAGCAATAGATGAAATCAGCCTTGTGGAGCATGGGGTTCTCCTGATTGCAGCAACAAACCATCCCCGTATGCTCGACAGTGCAGCATGGAGGCGTTTTGATGAAATCGTCCACTTCCCTCTTCCTGATCTTGAAATGCGTAAAAATATCCTTGATATTGTAACCAAACATATAGAAGGAGATTTTAATACAGCGGAAATTGCTGAATTAACCGACGGTTATTCGGGTTCAGACCTTCGCATGGTTATCAGAGAAGCTGTCCTGAGCGCTCTTCTGGAAGAACGCAAAGTACTTACCCAGCAAGATCTTCTTGAGGCTGTAAGATCTTTTGATGAAAGATCTGACCTCAAATCCGAAGAGTACGAGAGGAAGTAATAAGCATGAGGTTGACACTGCTCGGGACAGGTGATGCTGTCGGAACCCCTAAAATAGGATGTACCTGCCCGACCTGTGAGGACGCCAGGATGGGGGGAAAAAGCCAGCGCCTTCGCTTCTCTATCCTCGTGGAATCCGATAAAGGTAAAATCCTTATCGACACCAGCCCGGACCTCAGACAGCAGTTCCTCAGGCAAAATCTTTCCTGTATAGATGGGGTTATCTGGACCCATGGGCATTATGACCATTACTCCGGGTTCGGGGAGTTTTACAGAGTTCAAAACAAAGTTGACGTGTATGGAATTCCCGAAAACCTTGACTATATTAACCAGTATGTTTCTTTCCTTAAACCCAGATATCATTATGTAAAACTTTATGAGCCATTCGAGCTCGTCGGGTTGCAGTTTACTTTATTTAAGGTCGACCATCCCCCTGTGGAAGTTCCTACAGGAGTTATAATTAGGGAAGGGAATACAAAAGTGGTGGTTACCGGAGATACAAGTCCGGAAATTCCTGAAGCCAGCCTGGAGCTGATGAAAGATCCGAATCTTCTTGTCGCCGATGCCATAGTCCCACCCCATATCCATATAAAAAAGCATATGAATTCTAAAGAGGCTATTGAACTTGCAAAGAAACTCAATGCAAAAGAAACAGTTTTAATACATCTCAGTCACCTGTTCCGTCCTCATCATATTGAGTCCGTATTTTTGCCTCTCGGATATGACGGGCAGGTCTTTGAATTATAATACCTTCTCATGACAGCGGGTATGAGAAGGTCATATGTTACATAATAGATCGGCTTCAACTTTGAATATAGTTAACATGTCAATCTACTCAAATTTGATAGTAGCTTGTCTCACTATTTTAGTCCTTAGCTTCTTTATCTTTTTTCAGATATTTGTTTTTCACGTGACTGTGATATATCGTGAAGCAGTTTTAGTATTGCTGCCACTTGCATTTCTTACTGTTAATGTAACTGTAAATCTTCCTTTTTTAGTGTATGTATGTGAAGCATTTCGGGTTGATGAAGTAGCTCCGTCCCCGAAATTCCAGGCCCAGGAAGTTGGTGATCCCCTACTATTTTCGGTAAATGTTACCTTTAATGGCGCTTTTCCTGATGTTGGAGATCCTGAGAAAGCTGCAATCGGCCTTTGCTGTGTGGCTGCTGCCACTTTTATATAACTGGGTTTTGTCACCGTACTGCTACCTGCGGCATTAGTTGCTGTAAGTGTAACCACATAGGTTCCTGCTGTAGAATACTGATGTGTTGGATTCTTTACTGTTGAATTTGCTGTTCCGTCTCCGAAATTCCAGTTCCAGGCAGTCGGTGTGCCTGTACTTGCGTCAGTAAATGTTACACTCAAAGGTGCGGTTCCTGAGGCAACATTACTGTTGAAATTTGCAACAGGTTTTTGTGCATCTACTCTAACATAACTGGATTTTCTGACTGCCCCACTTCCCGCAGAGTTACTTGCTGTGAGCGTTACCGTATAAGTTCCTGCTGATGAATATCTATGTGTCGGATTCTTCACTGTCGAATTTGCTGTTCCGTCTCCGAAATTCCATCTCCATGAAGTCGGAGAACCCGTACTTGTATCGCTAAAAGCGACGTTTAATGGCACTGTTCCCGAAGTGGTACTACTACTAAAGTTTGCAACCGGTCTTTGCACGGGTGCCACTTTTATATAACTTGGTTTTGTCGCTGTACTTCTACCTGCAGTATTACTTGCTGTAAGTGTTACCGTATAAGTTCCTGCTGATGAATATTGATGTGTTGGATTTTTTACTGTTGAGTTTGAAGTTCTATCTCCAAAGTTCCAGTTCCAGGTAGTTGGTGAGCCTGTACTTGTGTCAGTAAATGTCACACTCAAAGGCACAGTTCCAGAGATAACATTACTGCTAAAGTTTGCGACAGGTTTTTGTGCATCTACCCTAACATAGCTGGACTTTCTGACTGCACTGCTTCCTGCAGAGTTACTTGCTGTGAGGATTACAGTGTAACTCCCCACTTTTGAATAGGTGTGGGTTGGATTTTTTATTGTTGAGTTTGCAGTTCCGTCTCCAAAACTCCATTTCCATGAGGTAGGAGAATTTGTACTTGTGTCACTGAAAGCAACGTTTAACGGCACTGTTCCTGAAGTTACATTACTGCTGAAGCTTGCAACAGGCCTTTGAACTGCTGCAACCCTTACATAACTGGATTTTGACGTTGTATTACTGCCTGCAGAGTTACTTACTGTAAGTATTACTGTGTAAGTCCCTACTTTTGAATAAGTGTGTGTCGGATTCTTAACTGTTGAATTTACTGTTCCGTCTCCAAAGCTCCATTTCCATGCTGTTGGAGAACCTGTACTTGTATCATTGAACGCGACAATTAGTGGTACAGTCCCTGAACTCACATTACTGGCGAAGTTTGCAACGGGTTTCGCTGCTGTTACTTTAATGTAATTGTTTTTTGTTATTGTATTATTACCTGCAGCATTGCTTACTGTAAGTGCTACTGTATAGTTTCCAGGAGTTGAGTAAATATGCGTTGCATTCTTTACTGTAGAATTTGTCGTTCCGTCTCCAAATCTCCAGTTCCATGAAGTAGGAGAACCTGTACTGCTATCAGTAAATGCTACATTCAGTGGCGATGTTCCTGAGGTAACATTACTGCTGAAGCTTGCAATAGGTAGTTGTGGTTTTTGTTCTTCTGCTGAGACATCGCAAACGTATATGTCGGAGTTGCCATTCCGCCCATCGTTCCATACTACTCTGTCTTCATAGATTGCAGGATCTCCCTGCCATGTTTCATTTATTGTTGACTTAGTTTCATTAGTGGAAATATTGTAAATGCAGATATCGGCATTTCCATTACGGTTATCTTTCCATACTATCCTGTCTTCGTAGATGATAGGATCGCACTGATCGGATTCATTTGTGGTAATGCGGGTTTCTACGGATGTAGAGAGATTGTACATGTAAATGTCGAAATTTCCATTTCGGGAGTCCTGCCACGCAATTCTATCCTTGTAAATGGCAGGAAGAATCTGATCCGATTTTATTGAGGTTATCCGCGTTTCATTTGAAGTTATGAGATCGTAAATATAAATGTCCCAGTTTCCATTGCGTTCGTCCTGCCATACTATCCTGTCCCCGTAGATAGCAGGTTCCACCTGGTCCGATTCATCTGATGCGATTTCTGTTTCATTTGAAGTTAATAAATCGTACATATATATGTCAGAGTTTCCATTTCGATTATCGCCCCAGACTATTCTGTTTCCGTAGATGGCAGGGCTGGATGCCCACGATTTATTTGTAGTAATTTGAATCTCGCTGGAAGTTGCAAGATTATACATATATATGTCGGAGTACCCATTACGTCCGTCCTGCCACACTATTTTATCGCCGAAAATAGCAGGGCTGGATGCCCATGATTCGTTTTTGGTAATTAGGGCTTCTTTGGAAGTTGAGAGGTTATACATGTAAACATCTGTATTTCCATTACGATTGTCATTCCAGACTATCCTGTTCCCGTAGATCACAGGATCGCACTGATCGGATTCATCGTTTGTTATCTGGATTTCCGTGAAATTAGGAGCCTGAATGTTCTTATTTGTCAGATTTCCGGATTTGGAGGCATAAATTGTGTTTCCATATGCTCCTATGTTAATCCTGTCTCCATTATTTTCGGGTTCTGAAGAATAATTTGATAACTTATATCCTGTGTCAATACAGGAAGAACTTATGCTGTCTTTTATCCAGCTGCTTCCGTTCCAGCGCCCTGCTTTTGACTTTAAATGGTAATCGTTCTTGCTTCTATTTGCATATTCGGGATAAACTTCTAAATTTGAAGGTGAGGCCTGAGTGCCTTCATAGTCACTGCCAGTGTTATTATAGAGACAGTTATTCTGCAGGACAAAAGAGTGTGTGCCTGTAAGCAAATTATAAACTCCGTATGCCCCTCCCCCGGCTGAAGAGAACCTGGTATTTGATATAACGTTATTTCTTGCCGTAATTACATATCCTGAACCAGGTATTGTAGAATAAGTTTCCTTCTGGGAAATAGCCGAACCATAACAGCCATCAAATACGTTATTTTCAGCAAGGACATTGAATCCGCCGGAAACTATTCCTCCTGTTATAGGGCTACTTGTTTTTGTTCCTGTATTGTAAATCTGGTTATGGTGAATACTGACATTAGCTGAAGAAAGAGAATAAGAAGGTCCTGATCCGAAAATCCAGATTCCTGCAAGTGCAGTTCTGTATATCTTATTGTTGTATACTTCAATATCATTCATTGCAGGTGTTCCGTACTTCTGGATCTCGATTCCTGAGCCTCCAGAGCCTTCGGAAGTAATTGTGTTGTTGTAGAACTTTGCATGGTTTGAATTATATAGTCTCAGGCCGCTGTTTGTCCTGCAGCTTATTGTATTATTATAAGCCTCTATATTTGAACAGCTGCTGGCATAGAGGCAATCATGTCCAAGCCCATATATTGTGTTATCGTAGTATTTTATATCGGAACAGCTATCGGTTTTCAGTCCGTCTCCATGATTGTCAGCCAGAGTCATATCATACACACTTATATTCTTGCAATAGCCCAGATGAATCAGATTGTAGTAACCTTTTCCGCTAATGACATTGGTATTTCCTTCTCTATTTCCATCAATTGAAAAACCCCGGATGGTAATATTACGGCTATTTAAGTTTCTTTCCATTATCAGGGGTTTTGAGGTTTCCCAATTTGCGTTGTTAACAAGCCTGATTGTTGCATTAGAATCTCCCTCAAGGGTTGTATTGCTGCCGATAAGAAGAGTATCATTTATTGAGTATGTAAACGGGCCTTTGAGGTAGACAGTTGTGTAATTCTTGTTTTCAGCGACTAATTGAAGAGCTTCATTAATCTGTATATGATCATCTATTCCATCACAGGTGAAATTCCCGCTTTCGTTTGCAGAAAGGTATATAATTGTCTCTGAAGCCATACAAAAAGCTAAAGGAGCATTAGCAAGGATAAGGAAACTTACAAAGAAAAAAATTTTTAATTTTCGATTCAATGAACTATCACCTGTGAAATTTCTCAATACTATTTGATTATCTTATTAAATATAATTTTTCAGTACAGTATTTAGTATCTGATAATTCTCTCATGTAATCTTATTTTTCCCAGGTCATTCCTTTAGTATGCTGGACTCCAAAATCTGTTAAATACGATTCATTGGAAATATTCACCAGGGAAAATTTGGGATGCATAAACAGCTTTGAAGAGCCAGTATCTTGTGATATTCAAGAGAAATCAAGTTTTATCTCTCGATATTTTCTTTATCTGTCTTTTGCCTCTCTTTTATTGTTGTAATTATTTCTGTCCTCTCCAGCTTGTTCCCTCTCACTAACGAAAGAATTTTCTTTTTTTGCACATTAATACTCCAAGCAGGCAGGCCACTCCATATCCGATCTCAAATCCCGATGTACTCTTAGTTCCTTTTTGCTCAGCCTCTACCTCACTATTTTCTGTATTATGCTGGCTGTTTATTCCTTTGTCAGGTTCAAGCCCCATTTCAGTCTTATTTCCTTGAGTGCCTTTCCCTTTCCCTGTTATAGCAAAAGAAGAGAACCCTGGGACACTTGCAGTAAAATACAGGTACTTATTATCTTCTTTGAGCAGATTGATTGGAAACTGTTTCCATTCTTTGTCGCTATACCTGTTCAGAGCAATTGAAGACTGTTCTATGTTATTATTTTGTAGCCAGGATTTTTCGACCTTAAAGCATATCACTGGTTTTTCTATATTCTTTGAGCTTGCAAATCCACTGTCTCCAATCCACACATTGAAAAACTTGTAAACATTATCCGAAGGCATACTTGGAACCAGAGATGATTTTCCTTTTAGCATCTCAACAATAGCTATAGTTTCACCAGCGGTTTTTTTTGCATTGAAGCTCACATATACGACACAGGTTATATTCTTTTCAAAGTTGAATTTTATGTTTTTTCCCTCTGTCACAAATGCTTCTGCTACTTCTTTTACTTCAATATTCTTTGCAGACTCACGAGATATCCCTAAACTTCCACCACTGCTACTGTGAGTTCCTTCATCTGTCTCTTCACCTGAGCTTTCGTTATCTTCAGAATTATTTCCGCTTCCTTCTGTGACATTTATTGTACCGTATTTTGAAACTGTGCCGTTCTCATTGATTGCAGTGAGGTTAACTGTATAATTTCCAGGGGCCGTGTAAATATAAACAATTGATTCTTCAATAGAATCACTGACTCCGTCATTGTTAAAATCCCAGGTTCTTGAAGTTTCATTTTGGGAAAGGTCAGTAAACCGGACCGACAGAGGTACAGGGCCCTCAGTGGTATTCATACTGAAGTTAGCGATGGGAATCGCTTTTTCTAAAACAGTTATCGTGACAAGTTTTGAATCCGTGCCATTTTGATTTGTTACAGTCAGGTTAGCCGTATAGTCTCCTGCTGCATAGTAGGTATGCGCCGGATTTTGCTCGTTTGATCTATTTCCGTCTCCAAAGTCCCAGTTTCTCACGTTTGCGTTTTGGGAGAAATCCGTAAATTGAATCGAAAGAGGAGCCTGGCCTATATTTATATTGGTGCTGAAATTTGCGGTAGGAAGCAAAGGCTCCAGCACTTGAGCAGTAACAAGGGGCAGATAGTCAATGTTTACTCCATTTAGAGAATAATACGTCTCGGATATTCCATCTCCATTGGTATCTGTATGAGTCTGGGAAAAACCACTCCCTGAAGGTGTTGCCCAATAGTTCCCCCCAAAATAAGGGCCGCCTATGATGTTAGTTCCTGCTGTTCTGGCAGTATTCCAGACGCCTGGGGACCCATATCTTGAGTAGCTCCCTAATTTTGCGTTAACAATATTGTTGAAGTAATTGTTGTAAATTATGTTTGTACCGGTAGAATAGTCTTCATAGCCCGTTTTTTTGTTCAAACTTATTGTGTTGCCTTCAACGGTATAGCCGCCTCCACCGTTTACACTAATACCTACATCGTTTTTTGTAATCGTATTTTTTTCTATCCTGGCTCTATTCTCAATTAAGGTTGCATCCCCATTCCCCGTATTAATTCCGTTTACGCAGTTCGAGATTTCGTTTCCAGTTATTATGTTTTCAAAGCCTTCCAGATAGGTAATTCCGTCCTGACAATCTGAAATTTCATTGTTACTTATGGTATTTCCACTACCTTCTCTGAAGGCAATTCCATTCTGGCAGTCTTGAATTTTATTGTTATTTACCGTATTTGTTAAGCCTTCAGATATGGTAATTCCATTTTTACAGTTAGAAATCTCATTGTTATTTACTGAATTTAATTTATTACCAGTCGGTATCTCAATGCCAGATACATAATTCAATATTTTATTATTTTCAATCTTACACTTGCCTATTCTGTTGATAACTGCGACTCCGGTTGATTCGTCAGTGCCTTTTAAAGTAAAGCCCTTTAAAGTAACATTCGATGCCCAGATAGTAAGCCCTGATCCCTCAATTATCGTATCATCAGGATTCCCTGAGCGGGATAAAATTCTAAGGTCATTAGTATACGTAGAAATCTGCTCATTATAAGTCCCAGGTTCTACAATTATAGTATCCCCTGATTTTGAATTGTCCAGAGCAGTCTGTATTGACTCCCCTTTATGCACAATAAACTCGGTTGCAGCTGCCCCATTGCCTGCAATAGCTATACTAATTAAAAAAATTAATGTAAACAGTATCATTACATATCTTCTGCTTTCCACACTACAACCGTCCAAATAAAATATGTTCAGTTTCGAAGTTAATTCATTGTTAAAATGTAACTTTTTTCAGCTTCTATCTGATTTTTTTCAGACTATTTTTCAGACTATCATTTATTGAAGTAATTTTCAGAATTATTTCTAGCCCGATTAAGCTAAAGTAAATTTCTTTATTTCCAATCAGGTAAATACTAATTAATATTTTTCTACTGTTTTATCATCTCAACTACTTTATATTTTTTATTCCATCGGGCGATACACAGACGCATATTATTAAAATTCATTAAAATTGGTTACCTCAAATGTATGGTTATTACCCTTGATTTTTAGAAGTAAGTCCAAAATTTTACGATTTTGTTAGTTCTATATATCGAAGGGGATCAATACTATTTATGAACCCTAAACGCATTAGGACTCATAAATCGGGGAAACCGGGTGACGGGCCTATTGCTTATTGGATGAGTCGCGACCAGCGGGTGGAAGATAACTGGGCTTTGCTTTTCGCCCGGGGGTTGGCGATGGAGGCTGGTGTGCCTTTAGCTGTGATTTTTTGTCTGTCTGACGGGTATTTAGGAGCAATAAGAAGACATTATGAGTTCATGCTCAAAGGATTACAGGAAGTTGCCAGATCCCTTGCCCTGAAAAAAATTCCTTTCTTTTTCCTTCAAGGCGATCCCGGGATGAAAATTCCTGAGTTTGTGAGGGAATATGGGATCGGTACGCTGGTTACTGATTTTAGCCCGCTCAGGGTTAAAAAGACATGGACAGAAAAAGTTGTATCTGGCATTGAAATTCCTTTTTTTGAGGTGGACGCTCATAATGTCGTTCCCTGCTGGGCAGTCTCTCAAAAAGAAGAATATGCTGCCCATACATTCCGCCCTAAACTCTACAGGCTTCTTCCGGAGTTTCTTGATGAGTATCCAAAACTTGAAGAAGGGCTCGAGTTTCCTGAGATTTCCTCCGGTTCACGCGAGCTGGAGAACTATACAAGAATACAGGAAATCGAAATCGAAAAACTTTTTCCTGCCGATCTTCCTGAGGAAAATCTGGATTTTTTCTACAGGCAGGAACACTTTGAGCCTGGGGAAAAAGCTGCTTTAAAAATAATGAATAATTTTCTTGCTGAGAAGCTTGATTCCTACTTCTCTCTTCGAAATGACCCCACAAAAGATGGAGTCTCCAATCTCTCCCCTTATCTCCATTTCGGGCAAATTTCAGCCCAGAGGGTCATACTTGAAGTGGAAAAGGCAAAAGCTGACCCCGAATCAAAAAAAGCTTTTCTGGACGAAATTCTTGTCTGGAAAGAGCTTTCTGATAATTTCTGTAATTATAACCCTTTGTATGATAGTTTTGAAAGTTTCCCTTCATGGGCAAAGCAATCTTTGAATGCTCACAGACAGGATAGGAGAGGATTCCTGTATACTCTCGAAGAATTCGAATTCGGAAAAACACATGATCCTCTCTGGAATGCGAGCCAGATGGAGCTTCTTAGAAAAGGGAAAATGCATGGATATATGCGGATGTACTGGGCAAAGAAAATTCTCGAATGGAGCGAATCTCCAGAAAAAGCACTTCAGATTGCAATTTATCTGAATGACAGATATGAACTGGACGGGAGAGATCCTAACGGGTATGCAGGAATTGCCTGGAGTATCGGAGGAGTTCATGATAGAGCCTGGAAGGAAAGGGAGATTACCGGAAAGCTCAGATATATGAGTTATGAGGGTTGCAAAAGAAAATTCGACGTCAATGCATATATTGTAAAATACTTAGCATGAGTTGGCTGCTCTTATTTTCGCTTTAATTAATTTCAGGACTCTACATTGCATAAATTTTGAACATCTTATCCATGATACGGATTTATTTAGAAAAAAGCTAGGTAGATCTTATAGATTCTGCCTGTCCATTACCAAACCAGGAGGATTGTCCTCCTGCTGGCGAGTGTTTAAACAGCACCAAATGCTCCATATGCTAAATATATAGAAAGTACATAAAAAATCAAGTTTATAAATATTTTGCCAGCTTTATAATCAGAAAGAGCCTGATATTCGTTTTCATATAGTTCAACGTATAATCTATAGGCTATTGATTTTCGATTCCAACTATCAATAAACATACAACATGCTCCTACTAACATGATAGAGAAGCTAGCTTTTGTTGCTAAATTAAAGACAACTGGATAACTCTTTATTATTAAGTAAGTAAGTATAAAGCCATTCATACCTATAAAATATTTATAATAGTCATCTAATGAAAAACAGCGTAGATTCATGATTTCACACCGTATGATATCTTTTAACATGATTCATCCAAAAACAGATCCTGATTTTACATCAGTAAGACTTTGATAATTTTTTTCATCAGCAGAAACTCAATTGATCATTTGGAATTTGAGAATCATGGGATTAAATTTTAGTCTTGGGGGTCAGCTCAATATTAAAAATTAAGATGAATATTAACTTAATGCTCTAGTACTAATTTTGTTTTCCTGCTAATTGGTATGTTTGAATGCTAGTCTATCTAAAGAAATAAATCCGATTTAAGCTCCGCTTCTATAGGAAGGCGTAAGCACTTCTATCATTCAGGAAAAATGTAAATTTAAATTTCAATAAGCTTGCATATGAATTAAGATGACGAGGAAGATACTCAGACAAAGACTAGATGTACATTTACTAAGATAAAAAAGAATTGAATTTAACCTACTTGGATGAGCAAAGATTATTTTTGCTGGGGGAGATCATTCCTTCGTTAATATCTAGCTATTTGGTAATCAAAGTATCTACATTCAATTTAACTGCTTTAGCGAATATCACTCGTTATATAAGCCTCCAAAAATTACTCCAATTATCTTAAAATATCCGATTTGAAGAGTTTTCTTAAAAATGAAAAGTTCCCATGCTAAAAACAGCGATTTGTTGGCTTATTTCCTGTTTCTTTCTTTAATTGCTCTTATTTTTCTATTAGTCATCTATAAATATAAGTATCTCCAATTTAATATTGGCGTTTTTATATTTATCAGCCATATAAATATGTGGGCATAAAACCTAAGGAGAGTGACAGTTATGGCAGTAAGAAATCCTGTAGACCTAATCGTATTTATACTTGTAATAATAGGTGGATTAAATTGGGGGCTTGTCGGATTCTTTAACTATGACCTTGTAGCTGCTATATTTGGAGCCATGAGCACCCTTTCGAGAATAATATATATACTCGTTGGACTTGCGGCACTTTATATGGTATATTATATTTCTCGGAGTGGTGAAAGAAATCCTGTAGACTTGATTGCACTTCTACTTATTATTGTAGGGGGATTAAATTGGGGACTTATCGGTCTCTTTAACTTTGATCTTGTAGCTGCTATATTTG